>CBDVCG010000473.1:0-2249 GCA_965372425.1 uncultured Anaerolineales bacterium | reverse complement strand
CTATTTCCACCGTCTCAATCAGATAGGGAGACATCACGTCCGGACGATCTACACCTATTAAAGACAGCGTAATCCGCATCATCGGGGAGACGATGTAGATCGTTCCATCCTCGGGTTTGGGCAATCCGATGATCTTGGGATTGCTCAACTCATAGGCTTCGATCACTTCTTCGCCCGCGGCGTCGAGATTCACGCTCTCGACAATTCTTCGTTCATTCACGATCCTCGCCGCTTTCTCCGCAGGAGGAACGCTCACCGATCTTCCCAGGTTGATGCTATGCTGCGTTAGATTGACAATTCTCGTATTCTTCGTTTTCATGTCGCACTCCCTACAGGCACCAAATCCTCTTCGATTTGAGATTCATTGCGAGCGCCGATCTCGATGACCATCTCCCACAACGCTTCCACTTCACTGAGATCCTCGCCCAAGCGCTCACGAAGCGATGCAACTCGCCGGAGAGACTCCTCCGCCTTCCCCTCGCGCATCAGCTGCCAGATCTGATCAGCCCTTATCTCCAGGGATGCTCTACTCTCCAGCTCGGCCAGGGCGATTTGAACGTTCCTGCTTGTAGCGTCAAGCTGCTTTGAGCTTGTGCCGTTCTTTTTATTGGACAAACATGTCAAGTCTTCTAAGGCTCGCTCCAACGATGCATTGCCGCTAGCCAGAACGGACATCGTTTTCAACCGCTGGTTCCAGGAGCGACGTGTCGCCGGCGAAATGTCCGCTCCGTTCGCAATCGCCTCGGTGATCTGGCGTGCAACCCGCAGCAGCGACGCTTGCACCTGCATGACGATTTGTTGTGCTTGTTGGATCTGTGGATCCAGCGCCTCCCGTAAAATTCGATCACGTGCCCGCCGATCCTCCTGCAGCTTTAAGATTTTCTCTCGTCTGAGGTGCCGCTCAACCTCCAGAAGGCGCATTTGCTCACGTGCTCTATTCGCTTCGGCTTCCTCCTTTTCACGCGCTGCCTGGCGAACGTCCTCCAGGATTCTCTCTATGGTTTCAGGAAGCGGTTTCTCAATGGGAACCAGCTCCATTCGGACTCTCTCCTTGATCGCCCTCTCATCGGGGAATTTTGCATTGAAGGTGGCAAGACTGCGTTGTATGAAATCCACCTTCGACATCTGCCAGGTCCTGTCCAACTTCTGCATGTTCTCATAAGCAGCCTCGGAAGCTTCGGACCATCTCCTCTCAGCCCCCAACCGCAGCGTTATGTAGTCTTCAAGGAGGAGTTTGTCCCTCGTATCAGAGAATTTCCGGATGAGATCCTCGACCGCCTCCTCAAACTTCGACGCAGCTGCAAGTGGGACCCACCACGCAAGCTTGCCTCCTTCCCAGACCTGGATCGCACCTACTCGCTTGCAGACGGTTCTTTCTCGCGCCGCGATTGAACGCAGCTTGTTAGGGATCATTTCATCCACAAGACCCCCTCGAAGAGCCCGGAACACTTCAGTCCTTGGGTCATCGTCCGGAATCCCTGCCTCGAACAGCATCGAGGCTGTCTCGAAGATGCGCAGACCGAAAGTCCGTATGAGGCACCGAAAGCCATCCGTCCGGACGAACAATTCCTGTGGCGGCAGTATTTCCATTAAAAGCGCGATGCGCTCCTCGGTTGGGAGTGCATCCAACCGCTCATATACATTCCTAAAAATGTCCATCTTTCCTTGCCTCCTTTTCACAAAAGCAAAAGAGCCACGCTGCAAACGAAGCGTGGCCCAGATAGTAAATTGAATTCTTGCAGGTTCAGATCACGACCTTAATTCAGACCTCGACATTGACCGCTTTCAAAGACTGCCTCAACTCGGCTGCAATCTTTTCAAGGCCTCGTGCTCTTATCTGATCGTTTAGGTCTTTTTCACCTTCGAGGAAGGGATGATCGAGAAGCCTCCCCTGTGGGAGTTTCTCCACCCATCTTGCGACGGCATCCACCCCCGCCTGGTCATTCTGTGGCAAGAGCACCAGCACTGGCACTTTGCGCAACCTGGATAGCAAGTAGCTTGCGATGCCCGTGCCGTTGACAGCCGTACCTTGAAAACCCATCTGCCGTAGATTCACGGCGTCGATGATGCTCTCCGTGAGGATGACGGGCTTATTCCTGCTGATGTTCCCCAACCCCCAGATCGTCTTGGGAAGCTCCCCAAGGCTGAGATACCCCAGATAGGATTTCTTCCCCAAGGACCTGCCGATCATGTGCTGGACCATCCCATTGCGGGAAATATCGGGGAAGATCACTCGATCGATGAGCCAC
>CBDVCG010000472.1:0-2250 GCA_965372425.1 uncultured Anaerolineales bacterium | reverse complement strand
TGCTGAATTTGCTGAGCCACAAGTCATAAAAAAAAAGACCTCCCCTATTTTGGGGAAGTCCTTGGTTGATGATGAAGTGCTGCACGGCTCAGCAGCTGCATCCGCCGGATGTGTGTGCATGCGGGGCTGTATTCTGTTCGTCCCCTTCTGCCTTGAAGCTATGACCGCATCCACATGTTGATGCGGCGTTTGGGTTTTCGATATTGAATCCTCCACCCATAAGATCGTCAACATAGTCGATCCTTGCTCCAGAAACATAGGAGTAGGAGAGGGGGTCAACCACGACCTGTACATCATTTTGAGCCATGATGCGAATATCATCGTCCCTGGGTGTCGCTTCCATGGCCATGCCGTATTGATAACCGGAACAGCCACCACCGGATACGAATAATCTCAGGGAGTACCCCTCCAAATCGCGCTCTTCCATGAGTTGAAGAATGCGAGCAGCAGCGGATTCGGTGACTGTAACGGTCTGAAGCCCTTCAAGGGCGATCTCGGTTGTCGTCATATTCCCTCCTGAAATCGTAGTATTCGGATAAAGTCTATCAAGAAAGAATTGTGATGTCAAATGGCTGGTTTACGAAGTCTATCTTGTGATGCCGAGGTGAAATGAACGGAAGCACGAATATCCACACTCGTTTACGGCACGAGGATTATCTTGACACGCCAAACTCGGAAAGTATAATTCCAACTAGAACATGGGCCTGGCTGGGATGTAAAGGCAGGCCCATTCTTTACGATGGAGGTGGTTGTGCCTGAGGAGCAGAACGATTCAGGAGTTGAAATTCCTGCTGAACAGCAAGCACCAGGTGTTGAAGTCCCCGACGGTCTGAATGGGCAGGTAGCTATTACGACCTTGGATAAGGTTTATAACTGGGGAAGAAGAAATTCTGTTTGGCCGATGATGTTTGGGCTGGCATGCTGCGCGATCGAGATGATTTGTGTAGCAGCCAGCCGTTATGATTTCTCAAGATTTGGTATGGAAGTCATGCGACCAAGCCCACGTCAATCCGACTTGATGATCGTCTCAGGCACCGTGACCAAGAAGATGGTCCCCCAAATCGTCCGCCTCTATAACCAGATGCCAGAACCCAAGTACGTAATGGCGATGGGTGCATGTGCATCAGGCGGGGGCCCATTCAAAGAAGGATACAACGTCGTATCTGGAATCGATAAGTTCGTCCCTGTCGATGTTTACGTACCGGGGTGTCCACCCACTCCTCAGGCGCTTCTGCATGGGTTAATTACGCTCCAGGAGAAGATTGATAGCCAATCCATCGGTTCAGTTCGGTGGTATCGGGATGAAGCTTCAGTGCCCATACCGATTCCCCTCCTTGGTCCAGATCTCATCGATCCCAGGGATTATGCCGACTACAAAGAGATGCAGATGAAAGTAATTGAAGGGCGATCTTCGCAAGAGTCGGAGCCATCCGAGTAGCGCAATCACCTCATTAAGCAGGTCAAAGAACCTATGACGGAAAATGAAACAGAACGTATGCTCGATCCGATAGAGGAAAAATTCCCGGGTTCAGTCACGCGTGATGAGCGCACTGGGTATGAGGGCTACATCGTGGCCGCAGATGACCTAAAGTCGTTTGCGCGCACCATCCATGATGAACTGGGCTACGATTATCTGTCCTCGGTCACAGGAGTCGATTATCTCCCGGACGAGAAAATGGAGGTGGTCTACCATGTATACCGTACTAGTGGCGGACCAGCGTTGGTGTTCAAGGTCCAAACTCCCCGTGATTTAAGCGTTGTACCTTCCATTGTCGATATCTATCCCGGCGCTGATTTCCAGGAGAGGGAAGCCTGGGACTTGTTGGGGATTCGATTCGATGGGCACCCGGATCTTCGCAGGATCTTGATGTGGGAGGGGTTTGAAGGGCACCCACTTCGAAAAGATTGGCGGGAACCATATTTTGAGGCGGACGTTAAGCCATTCAAGAGCCGCTGGCCGGAGGGACAAGTTCATAGGAGCGAGGACCTCAATCCCTTCAACAAGAATGTGCAGTATCCAGATGAATTTACCCCTGAAGGTTGGATCCCGGAAGGCGAAAAGAATCTCTACGCGAGCCTGGGGCGGATTGATTACGAGGGTAAGGGGAATGGCCACAATGTCGAGACAGATCAGATCGTCGTCAATCTTGGACCTCAGCACCCATCCACACACGGTGTATTCAGGATGGTCGTCACCCTCGAAGGAGAGACGATCGTCGACTTGAAGCCCGTTATGGGCTATTTGCACAG
>CBDVCG010000471.1:0-2253 GCA_965372425.1 uncultured Anaerolineales bacterium | reverse complement strand
TGCTAAGGTCTATTCAATCAAGCCTGATGGGTGGGATTGGATTGGCGTTCCCGTTTCGTCAACCGGAAATGCGAGCCAACCTTCGTTGTACCAACGAAGATAAGACTCAAGCTGCGAACTCCAGTATTCATCATTATGCTCTCCATCGGAGAGATGCCAGGAGTACGGCACTTCAAAATTATCCAGAAGGTCCAATAATTTTTGCGCAGGCGAGCGCAGTGAATCTTTCCGACCGATATCAATCCATATACGCGGAAGCTGATCGAGCGGCGTACTCTTTAGCCGGTACGCGAGCCAGCTTTCGCTGTGGATTACGGCGGGGCTGTGCATCCCCAGGGAGCCAAATAGATTTGCATATTGAAGAACAATTTGGAGCGCCAATCCGCCGCCCCGTGAGATCCCTCCAATCGCACGGCAATTTGGATCGACACAGGTACGGTAGCGTCCTTCGATGTAAGGAAGGAGCACTTCCACGAGGGCAGACTCCATATCGAGCCCGGTTCTCTCCCAGGGCATGACGATAATCATGGGTTGAATTTCATCTGATTCAAAGAGATGAAGGGCGGTTTCATCGATTCCTAGATGATCCCACTGTTCCCCGGTTTGGTTGAGACCATGGAGCAGGTAGAGGGTTGGATAGCGGGTGTTTTTGTTCTCATAATAGCAGGGAGGCAGGAAGACCTGGAATTCTAAATCCCTGATCAAGCGTGGGTCCCGGATTCTCAAGGATGTCATCGTCCCTTTGCCCGAGGTGCATGGATCAAGGGTTCTCGTCGATTGTGGCGTGGGAACCTCGGATTCAGTACTTTGTGCAGGAACCGGTGTACTTGTGGTCGAGGCTGAGGTTGAACCAGGTGATGGGGTGGGGGTTAGAAGCTCGCGTGATGGCGATGCACTACAACTGGTGAGGACGAATAGAAAGAGCAGCATGAAGTAGCGCATCATATGAATCACAGACCCCGTCGACCTACGGTCCACCCGCAAGCCGACGGGGGCGCCTGTTGATAAAAGCATAAACTGTAGGATGAAGCTGGTCAAGGCGCCATGAATTGTGGTTGCTTTGATGATCTATTCAACCCGCTCACCCGATGCGACCCTGGATGTAATCCTGGCTTCGTGAGTCGATGGGACGTGTGAAAATTTGTTTGCCGTATGTGTACTCGACCAGTTCGCCTGCGAGAAAGAAAGCGGAATAGTCTGCTATGCGTGCGGCTTGCTGGATCGAATGGGGTACGATGATGACGGTGTATTTGTCTTTCAACATTTGAAGGGTTGCTTCGACTTTGCCGGTTGAGATGGGATCAAGCCCCGACGTCGGTTCATCGAGCAGAATGACCTCAGGTTCGAGAGCGAGAACTCGGGCGATGCAGAGGCGCTGCTGCTGCCCGCCAGATAATGATATGGCTGGTTCATCCAGACGATCCTTCGCCTCATCCCAGAGAGCCGCTGCTCGCAAACTTTTCTCGACTGCCTCGTTGAGGATGCGTTTGTCCCGGATTCTACCCAGTTCCAGACCGTAGGTGAGATTTTCGCGAATCGTCATCGGCAGGACGACGGGAGTTGCGAATACCATCCCGACTTTTCTACGCAGCTTAATCAAGTTGGTTTTTGGATCTAATATATCTTCGTTATCGAGCCATACATGGCCCGAAATATGGGTAACATCTGCCAGGTCATTCAAACGATTGAGCGTACGAAGTAAGGTGGACTTCCCCCCTCCCGCAGGTCCGAAGATCACTGTAATCGCATTTTTCGGAATAGCGAGGAATATATCTTTTAACGACTCAGTTCCATCTGAGTAAGATACATTTAAGTTTTCAACGATAATCTTTGGGTCTTGTAAAACGATCTCCATGGAGATATTGATGGATTGCGGCTTGGGTGCGCCGGGTAGGATGATTTCGTCGTTTGCATCCCTCTCATGCTTTGTCACCATTGTCTTTTTGCTCTCGCACGTGACCGGATGACGGTTGCAAAAATATTCATCATGAGGACGAAGATCAACAAGACCAGCGCAGTGCCATATTGGATTTCGACCGGCATTCCAGGAACCTGGGTTGAGATGACGAATAGATGATAGGGCAGGGCCATCGTCGAATCAAAAATTGAACAGGGTAACTGAGGTAGGAAAAACGCCGCTGCCGTGAAAAGTATGGGCGCTGTTTCTCCCGCTGCTCTTTCCAAACCTAGAATGATGCCTGTGACAATTCCAGGTTGAGCTTGCGGGAGGACAACTCGCCGGATTGTTTGCCA
>CBDVCG010000470.1:0-2259 GCA_965372425.1 uncultured Anaerolineales bacterium | reverse complement strand
CCCGATGTGCGATCCCATCAATTCCACGAGCCATCCCTGAAATGATGGTGATTCCATTCCGGGATAGATAGGATGATACTTCTTTAGCCACAGAACGACCGTAGCTTGTTGGTTTACGAGTCCCAACGACCGCGACGTCTAAATTATCCTGACGCCTGATCTCACCTCGGATGAACAGCACCATTGGGGCAGCGTCGATTTCACGCAGCCTTGACGGGTAATCCTCATCGTCAAACGCGAGCACACGCACACCCAGGTTGTTAAGTTTCGCTACTTCACGATCGAGGTCAATGTTTTTACGGGTTTCGATCAGTGCATCGACAGCGCGTGGTCCAATCCCGCACCCCTCGAGCTCCACCTTCGAGGCGTTCCATGCTCGCTCGACATCACCGAATTCCTTTATCAGAGATTTCAAGCGGACCGGGCCTATGCCCTTGACGTGATTGAATCCGATCCAGTACGGCAACATCTCCCCCTCCTCACAAGACTAGAAAAGTCGAATGAGAATACCATAGCCGTTTTTCCCATGTCAAGCTGGAACATAAACTATATGAATGACTAGGCCCTTGAGAACAGCTCTCCGCCGTCAACATCCTCTCCAATGGAGGCCCGCACGTAATTTATCACACGTAATTTATTTTTTTGCACGTAATACTGAGGATCACGTACCACGGGTTGGTTCAGATTCCGAGGGTATAATTTCGTTTAGCTGTGGGCGCCTGATATGCATATACCTTGATGACGTTTGGCTTACGCTCCCTGGCAATGCATAAGTTTAATATTTGAAGTTCTAAGTGACGGATATCTTACCGCCCACTCATGAGGATTTTTTCTACTGTGCGGAACAACGGCAAACATCAATCTCGCGATCTAAGCAAGAACGTCTCTACCAACCGCTTCGTTGGACTTATGCGGCTCCTGGAGGGTTATCGCTTCATCTACCTTGTGGCGACGGTGAGCCTTGCTATGACCGCCCTCATACGGACCGGCACCCTGATTTTTCTTGGCATTTTTATCGATGACATCCTTCCTAGCGCTCCTACGTCGTGGGAACTCATTCTCGTCGCAGGAGTCTTCGTCTTTCTCGCAGTAATACAGGGTCTCTTCACTTTCACCAGCGGTTCCCTCGCCGCACGCAGCGCAGAAGGTATTACGCGAGAACTCCGGAATTACTTATTCGATCACATCCAGCGCTTGTCCTTTAGCTATCACGACAAGACCCCGACCGGTGATCTCATCCAGCGGAGCACATCGGATGTAGATGCTATCCGTCGTTTTTTCGCAGACCAGATACTCGGCGTTGGCCGCATACTCGTCCTCTTCATTACAAATTTCACCGCGATCGCCCTCATTAACATTCAACTCGCACTCCTCTCCGTCGTCGCAGTTCCTTTCATTGTAATTCTGTCCATCTTTTTCTTCAGAAAGATATCCGCCGCTTATGAAGCATACCAGGAGCAGGAAGCTGTTCTTTCGACAACACTGCAGGAAAATCTATCAGCGGTGCGCGTCGTCAAAGCTTTTGCTCGACAATCATTTGAGATCGATAAGTTTGAAAAAGAGAATTGGGAGAAATTTTTACGAGGCCGGAAACTGCTCACCATGCACTCGCTCTACTGGCCCTCGTCAGACATTATTGCGAGTTTTCAGATGCTCGCCGGGCTAACTATCGGCGCCCTCATGACCATCAATGAGACCATCACACTGGGGCAATATGTAGCTTACACGGGCATGCTCATCTGGATAATATGGCCGATGCGCAACCTCGGCCGATTGATTGTGCAGATGTCCATGGGCATGGTCTCCTACAGCCGAATCACCGAGGTCCTGCGGCAGGAGAGGGAGCCCATAGACGATGGTTGGGATCCGGAAACTGCTGATATTCGGGGAGAGATCATATTCGATCATGTAGGTTTTTCTTATGGAGAAGAGAGCAAGGTATTAGAGGATATTTCCTTTACATGCGCACCTGGTGATTCAGTCGCCCTCTTAGGGCCAACCGGGTCGGGGAAAACATCGCTGGTCAATCTGCTCCCCCGTTTTTATGAATATACGTACGGCTCTGTCACCCTTGATGGAACTGAACTCCATACCTATTCACGCAGTTATTTGCGAAGGCATATCGGCCTAGTCGAACAAGAACCCTTCCTGTTTTCGCGGAGTATTCGGGAGAATATCACCCTTGGCGTCCATCGGGAGGTATCCCAGGAGGAAATCGAAGAAGCAGCTCGCTCCGCTGCGATCCACGAGAGCATCGTT
>CBDVCG010000469.1:0-2270 GCA_965372425.1 uncultured Anaerolineales bacterium | reverse complement strand
GAAGCGAGCAGACCAAGCAGGATCAACGCTACCTGGGATGGTTTTACCTCGAGCCATCCCGCAATGGAGGCTGCGAACCTCGCTCCTGAAAGGCGAGAGCGGTTGGAGGCCGCGCCCGCTGATTGGGCAAGAAGCCCCAAAGGAGCAGCTTTTTTAATCCTCCCTAAAACAGCATCATTCATGTGGTCCACCCCGGAGAGCAGAACCATGGAGAGTTTCTGCCAGACGAAGATGTTTGAAACCAGGATGAGCTAGATTTCTACTCATCGATTTTCCGGATTCTTGAGATCTGAATTGTCACTCAGAACAGTTCGAGTTCGCGGACATGGATTTTGTAGGGTGTCTGTCCCTCAAGGCTGAAAATTTCGATTTCAACCACGGTGATATCTGAATTGGGGTGGTCGAATTGGATAACGACTGTGGGGTCATCGGGTTGATCGGAGTACGCCTCACAATATGAGCCGATCTCCTCGGATGGGGCTGAATAGAGTCGGACACATATCTGGAAGTCCATGCTTCCCGTGGTGGCGCGCAATCCCATCAGAAACCTTGGTGTCTTATAGGATAGGGTGAAGACCGCCGGATTGGCGTCGTAAACTCGTGCGAATGTAAAGGTGTCGCCGTCGAACATGTGCGTAACATCCCCCATATCCAGGTATGGGTATTGGATTTGAACCGTCTCTCCGTTCAGATCCAGTTCCCCGAACCTGGGCCGGTTCCTTTCCTCCTCCTCGGACGCAAAAATGGCGGGGGCGTCCGGGGCGTATTCCATGCGGACGAAGTAAAAACCAGGGCGTCCATCGGGATAATAAATGATTTGTTCTATGCGAATATTGTCTAACTTTTCGTTATCCACAATATCGTTATATTCGGGCTCAGGGATGACGAAAAGCAATTGAGAATTCAGGTCGCCCATCTCTTCGAGAAAACCGGTGACATTCCCCATTCTTACATTCAGGTCGTCGGCGATAAAAAAACGTTTGATGATACCGGTGCCATTAGCCCATGTAGGTGAGACATAGATGGTGGCATCAGGATCTTCATTGCTTAACTGCCTAACCTGAGTGAACACTTGTCTGGCGCCGAATTGCAAGCCTGTGATTCCATAATCGTCATACCAAGTAGGTCCGTTGACGAGTGCATCTCGCGTCATCGCAAATGCAGACAAGCTCAACAAGGTGAAGATTGCTGCAGCCAGCAGCTTGTAGGGTAGCCATCTCTCCAGCCACCGCCCTATCATGATTATTCCGATTGACGTGAAGATCACCGCTGCCAGGATCAAGGAGAGGTTGCGGGTGATCCCTGGTGCGACGACCACCCCACCTAAGGGAGCCGTAATCGCAACAATCAAGATTGTTCGATACTCGCTGGTCTTAATCTTCCTTAAGGTTTGGAGAAACCCCAGAAGTGCAAATGGCGCTGTTAGGATCAGGAGATGTCCATAGCCGCGCATGAAATGTCGGGGGGATTCATCCAGCTCTGGGTTGTACCAGTAGCGTGGATCCAATCCAGTGAGGTAATTTTCTGTGAGCGCCTGCGCTTTGTCCACGACGGAGATGTCCCGGAAGAACACGGACTCCATCAATCGGAGCTGAAAATAGGTCTCCCCTGCATGTTGAAGCTGGAAGCGGATATAAGGAAGGGAAAGCAAGATGGCCAGAACCATACCCCGAATGAGTACGTGATTTTGCCGTTTGTGATACTGAAAGTCCGAGATGAGCAAAAGGATGGTCAAACCTATGAGGACAATTTGCCCCCCGCGGTAGCTGTAGAACGCAAGCGCCCCAAATACGATGGCCGCATAAATGTAGACCGGATTCTCCTTTCTGTAGAGCAGGTAGAAATACAAGCACCATGCCAGGAACGACACAAAAAGCGTGACTTCGAATGCTGTGCGAGAATGGAGAAACCATGCTGGTGTGATGGCCAGCAGGAGCGTGCCCAGCCACCAGTAGCGCAATCCAAAAATGCGTTTCAACGTGAGGCTGAGCGCGCCTGCTGCTGTGAGCGTGATGAGGGCGGGTACGGCTCGGGTTACGAAAATGGATTTACCAAAGATAAGGTAGGGGATGACTTGAAGGTAGACGGAGACGCTCAAGTTGAAGAGGAAGGAATTCTCAAAGTAGGTCGGCAACAGCACATGGTCGTAACCATGCAAACCATCCCGAACGAAGTCCGATGCGAGTATAGTTTGCACTGCCTCGTCGGTGAAGAAGTAGATGGGGAAGTCCTCTAATTGGATGAACCTGGTGAGCGCGTAGATCAGGAGA
>CBDVCG010000468.1:0-2280 GCA_965372425.1 uncultured Anaerolineales bacterium | reverse complement strand
TTATCCATCGGGGCTTGTCGGGTCGATGATCCCGACATGTCCTTTTACGTCGAACTCCAACCCACTTCGATGGCATTCACGCGTGAGGCGCTCGAAATCAGCGGACTCTCTTTAGAAACACTTGCTCGCGAAGGTCTCCCTCCCGCTGAGGCGATGACGAATTTTGAGGCCTGGATCCATCATGTCACGGATGACGGGAGCAGAGCTGTGTTCGTCGCTTTCAACGCCCCTTTCGATTGGATGTTTGTCAACGAATATTTTTACCGCGTCCTGGGCCGCAACCCATTTGGTCATTCGGCGCTGGACATCAAAGCTTACTTCATGGGCCTATGCGGATCGAATTGGACCGGGACGCAGATGGTCAAAATCCGGGAGGCCCTGAAATTGCCCGGCGAACTTTCACACCAGGCCCTGGAGGATGCAAAAGAGCAAGCTGTCCTGTTTCGGCACATGCTCGCTATCGCAAATGAGCGATCGAAAGGTCAGAACACGGAGCGAACGCAATGACAGAGCAAAAGAGCGCGAGTCCATCCGTGGATATTGAGCGGATCGTCGAATCTGCCCGTCGACTCGGCGTGGAACTCGATGAAGTCGAAGCGATGCAATGGCTCACTGCGATAAGCGCAGCGAAGAGTGAGGGCGAGGTGGTTGTCGATACAAAAAGTGGCGTATTTGGACACAAGATCACACTGCTCGACTTCAGCACTGAAGATCTGGACTATTTCAGGAAGATCGGTGAGCTTGTTGAAATACACGATCGTCCCGGGGTCGTCGAAACCGCGCTGGCTTTGTCCGGCTCTGCAGCACAATCCAAGATACAGACTTATCCTGGCGATTGCGATTACTTCGAGCGCGTTAATATCAAGGCGGAGACTCGGGAGGAGGCCTGTCATGTCCTGGCCGACATCATTCGGGAGAAAGTACTTGCCACGGCTGAAGGTCCCACCTTCCAGCTCATCGAGGTTAAGATGGGTTCGTATCCCTTCGACGTCGTGAAAGACGGGAACCCTATCCAGACCGGCTCACCTATTGCGTGGTCCGCCGATGAGATCGAGAATAAGGCGTTCCAGGTCTTCACCCCGGACGGATCGGCAGAGTCCATCGAGTGGGAAACCGCTGCGCAGGATCCCGGCTGGTGCAAGATGGATTGGGTGGTTGCAGACCCGGTCAGAGGCAAGCTGGCCAATGCCAGCAACATGCTCGATGTCACCTGGGAAGCCCCGGATGGGAGCATCACCCCCCTTGATGGCTATCTCGACCCCTACTTTCAGGAAGTCTATCTGGAAGCCGAATCCATTCCCCTCTTTTCCAAATTGGTAAAGCACGTCTCTTCGGACGCACTTGAAGACTACATCGAGCAGCTTGAGGGAGAAGTGCGGAAGTATCTAAAGAAGGACCCGAACTACGGGAAAGCTGCCAAGCGCATGTACAACATCTTCCGGCTGACAGGTAGATATGAGGAAGCTGCCTATGTGCGCGAGTTGTTCGACGAGCCAGCCACGGCGCTTTACCAGGTCTGGTCCCTCATCCGGACGATCGATGACGCTGCCGGATACGAGGAAAGCATCTCCAAGGAGACGCTTCTCAATCAGGCCGATGCGTTGATCCTTTCGGTGGTGGGTGCCATCGAGGGGGATGAAGAAGCCGAGATCGTCCGCCACCTATTAAATTTGCGCCAGGCGCTAGGGGAAGATGCCCAGGACGAAGCCTGGGAAATTCAAGTTGAGACCTGCCGCGCTGAAGTAATGAATGTGGTCAACAACTTCTTTCAGGACCGGCTCACGAATTTGCCTGCGATTAAAACCTATATGGAACAAATCCATGGGGACTGACCGATGAGCGGCATCATCGACGAGGCGGGCGGAAATCTTTTCCGTGGTGTGGAAGCGGTGGAAAGAGCCCGTCAAGCCTGGCAAGAAAGCATGGAATGGCAGCTCGAATCACTCCGCGGCGATATTCAACATCGCAGCGTTGGCCACGTGGCTGCATTAAGTGGGGGAGAACTGATCGATAACGGGATCACCCTCACATACTGGGGGGAGGGTATCTTCATAACCTGGCCTGAGCTCACCGCCTCCATCCATGACACGCAGAAGGCTTGCTCAACCTTCGATACCGCCATGTTGCTGTATTACTTAAACTCCGCAGATGGCACCCCAATGGCAGATGCTTGGATTGGGTTTCGAGAGCTGCCCGACGGCGGGTTCTACCATCAAGCCTTCCAGGGTTACAGCGGGACCAGGATCGCCGATCAATTCGGTGAGGATCCCGACTGGTACG
>CBDVCG010000467.1:0-2298 GCA_965372425.1 uncultured Anaerolineales bacterium | reverse complement strand
CTTCGACCAGTCGGCTCAGGGAGAAGGGTTCCCGTCGCACACGTGATTGGCCTTGTTCCTGATGTGCGATCGTGGACATATCTTCTATGATGGTCTTCAACCGCATGGCGCTGCGGATGATGACTTCCATTTGTTCTTTGTGATCCTGTGGGATGAATTCCTGAAGGAAGGTCGCATGGCCGAGGATCAATCCTAAAGGAGTGCGAAGTTCATGGGAGGCGATGGCGAGGAAATCAGATTTCATCGCATCGAGACGTTTCAATTCGACATTTGTATCCTGAATACTGATCAGAAGTCGAGCGTTTTCGATTGCGACAGCAGCTTGCGCTGAAAGTGTTTCCAGTACCTCGAGGTCATCTTCGGTATAATGACCCTCGCCGAGTTTATTGACGGCCTCAATTACTCCGATAGGTTTACCTTTTACAATGAGGGGAACGCCGAGGATCGATCGAGTTTCGAATTTGAGCTGTTTATCAACCTTTCGATAAACCCTGGAATCCGATTTCGCGTCCTGGATGACCATGGGTTGGACATTGAGGAATATCCATCCTGCTACACTTGCATCAAGAGGGACGGTGATTTCGCTAAGACCATAACTGCTCAGGCCGGGCGCTGCTTCGAACTTGAGTTGACCTGAGCCAGGATCGAAGAGGAGGATCGAAGCTGCTTCACTGACTGTCAGTTCGCACGCGACTTCAACGATCGCATCGAGAAGTTTCTGCAAATCATGTGTTGCAGAAAGTACGCGACTTATTTCAAGGAGACGCTCCAAGCGCTGAGATTTCGATAATTGCAATTGGGACTCAGCCATGCACTTCAACCTCGGTAAACTATTCGATTGTAGCATAGCAAGAGTCCATTGAAAAAAACAACACCTCCTTACTCCCATTCTTGGGATCTGGGGTGAAACAAATCGTCAAGAATCAAATGGAGGCAATAATGCCAGAAAGTAAAAAAGTTAGAGTCGCACTCATCGGGGTCGGGAATTGTGCTGCCTCGTTAGTGCAAGGGATCGAGTTTTACAAAAACGCTGAGCCAGCCGACCGAATCCCTGGTGTCATGCACGTGGAGCTGGGGGGATATCACATCCGGGATATCGAGATCACGGCTGCCTTCGATGTGGTCGCAAGCAAGGTTGGAAAAGATCTTAGTGAGGCGATCCATGCATTCCCGAACAACACCGTGAAGTTTGCCGATGTTCCTCATATGGGTGTGAAGGTGTCTCGGGGAATGACCCACGATGGTATTGGGAAATACCTCTCGACTATTGTGGAGAAAGCCTCCGGTCCAACGGACGATATCATCGGCATCTTGAAAGAGACGAAGACAGATGTGCTGGTGAACTATTGCCCGGTCGGTGCAGAGATGGCTACCAAGTGGTACGTGGAACAAGCTATCGAAGCTGGTGTTGCCTTCGTCAATTGTATTCCGGTTTTCATCGCCAGTTCCGATTATTGGGCGGCGAGATTTAAAGAGGCTGGCGTTCCCGTTATTGGAGATGATATCAAGAGCCAGGTGGGTGCGACGATTGTGCATCGCGTCCTAACTTCTTTATTCAACGACCGTGGGGTCCACATCGACAAGACCTACCAGCTTAATTTCGGTGGGAATATGGATTTTTACAATATGCTCGAGCGAGAACGCTTGGAATCTAAGAAGATATCCAAGACCGGTGCAGTGACGAGCCTTCTGCCATATGACATCGGGGAGGAAAACATCCACGTCGGGCCAAGCGATTACATTCCGTGGCTTACGGATCGCAAGTGGTGCCACATTCGAATGGAGGGAACTTCTTTTGGCAACGTTCCGTTGAATTTAGAACTGAAGCTCGAGGTGTGGGATTCGCCGAATTCTGCCGGTGTGGTCATGGATGCTGTGCGCTGCGCCAAGCTTGCGGTTGATCGCGGTCTTACCGGGCCAGTGCTCGAGCCATCGGGTTATTTCATGAAGACTCCCCCGGTCCAATACCCTGATGATGAGCAAAAAAACAGACTCGACCGCTTCATCAAGAAGCGAGCCTCCAAGGACAAGTAGACGCGTCATTCGACATCCATGATTCTGGATTGGAGAGCGGAGGCACACCGATGAATTCGGGTGCCTCCGCTGCTTATACAAGGTTCTAAGGACGGGTGATCTCGATGATGTGTGTCCAACAGGTCTCAGGTTAATCGGAAAAAGCTGCCTGTAGCTGCAGGCTTGAATGGCAAGGCGGGGAGCTTATTCCTTGGAATATACCCACAGCTCACTGCGGGGTATATTCACTGATGCGGATTTGGGTATATTTCTCTATAATGATTG
>CBDVCG010000466.1:0-2299 GCA_965372425.1 uncultured Anaerolineales bacterium | reverse complement strand
TGAAGGAAACTTGCCCTGAGTGCACGTTGGATATCCGCTGGCTCAACACCTGGCATGATCCCATCATCGAGAAGGAAGCTGCTGCATCCCTCTTTGATGCTGGCGCTCAGGTTGTCTTCACCGGCGCAGACACACCCGCGGTCGCGGATGTTGCCCAGGAGAAGGGAAAATGGGGCGTCACGTATGACTGGTATGGCTCGTGTAAAGTGGACGCCTGTCTGACCGCACCCTACTGGATTTGGGGACCTGTTTACGCGGACATCACCCAGGGTGTGCAGGATGGCACCTATGATGTCGGATGGCACTACTTCGAAGCAGACACGGGTGGTCTCGGATTGTTTGGTTTCATGGATGGGGAGGAACTAACTCCTGGCATGGCTGAGCTTCCGGATGAGGTCATCCAGAAAGTCAAAGATACGCTGGCTTTGATGCTGGCAGGAGAATTTGATCGCTTCGATCTATTCTCTGGCCCAATCTATGACAATCAGGGAAATCTCATCGTCCCCGAAGGCGAACAATTCCAATACGCCGACATTGATCAATTCCCTCCAGGTGCGCCTGGTCTGGAATGTGACTACTGCATGTACTGGTGGGCGGATGGAATTACGGCTGAATTGCCGGAGCTTGAATAGCGGCCATTTTAGCTGAGTGAACTGGGGTCGGCGCTCATCAACGAGCGCTGACCCTTCATCAAGAAGAAGACCTGTAGGGCAATCGAGGCTCGCGATGGATGATCAGAATGTTGCTGTTGAAATGCGTGGGATCACCAAGGAATTCCCCGGTGTATTGGCGGCTGAGGATGTTGATTTCACATTGAAACGGGGCGAAATCCATGCGCTCCTAGGTGAGAACGGCGCAGGAAAGAGCACGCTTGTGAATGTGCTTACCGGGCTGTACATGCCTGAGAGGGGGACCATACGCGTGTATGGTGAGCAGGTTGACATACGCTCCCCTAGTGATGCGATTAACAACGGAATAGGTATGGTGCATCAGCACTTCATGCTGGTACCTACCCAGACTGTCACGGAAAATATCCTCCTTGGGTTAGATGAGCCAAAGTTCCGATTGAACTTATCCCATTATCATGAAGTTATCGGCGATCTCGGAGTACAGTACGGACTCCACGTGGACCCGAGTGCACAAATCTGGCAGATCTCTGTCGGTGAGCAGCAGCGGGTTGAAATTCTAAAGATGCTCTACCGGGGGGCGACAATCCTCATCATGGATGAGCCTACGGCCGTACTCGCACCGCAGGAGATCGAAGAACTATTTGTCACCCTGCGTGCTATGACAGATGAAGGAAAATCCATCATTTTCATCAGCCATAAACTCGATGAAGTAATAGCGATCGCAGATCGAATTACAGTCTTGCGGAAGGGAAAGGTAAGCGCGGCGAACGTGCCGGTGAAAGGGACTACCAAGCAGGAGCTTGCTAATCTGATGGTGGGCAGGGAGGTATTCTTTGATTTACAGAAGGAAGAACAAACTCCTGGAGACATTGTCCTGGAAGTGGAGAACATCAAAGCCGAAAACGATAAGGGTTTACATGCGCTGAAAGGGCTTTCAATACATGTGCGATCGGGGGAGATCGTGGGACTTGCCGGGGTTGCGGGGAATGGGCAGGCAGAGCTTGCTGAAGTGATCACCGGATTGCGGGCACCTACCGGGGGGAGAGTGATCGTGCATGGTGAGACTTTGATCGGGGAAGGTGCTGAAACGAAAAACGAAGCCCAGAGTGTACGGAAGATCATCGATGCCCGTGTGTCCCATGTCCCTGAAGACCGGACACATGTGGGAACGGCACCGAATTTGAGCATCACGGATAACGTGATTATGAAAAATTACCGCATTCCACCCATCTCTAAAAGATGGTCGGTGGATACGATCGAAGCGAGGCAATATGCCGGGAGTCTTAAAGATTCGTACGATATCATCGTGCCCACCGTTGAGACCCAGGCAAGGCTACTCTCTGGAGGGAATTTGCAGCGATTGATTCTCGCCCGAGAGATGTCGAGTGAACCAGATCTGATGATTGCCATGCAGCCAACTCGTGGTCTTGATGTTGGAGCGATTGAAGGCGTGCAGCGGCTATTGCTCGAGCAGCGTAAAAACGGCGCCGCTATCCTTCTTGTCTCAGAAGAATTGGAGGAGCTCATCGCACTTTCAGATCGGGTTTATGCCATCTACGAGGGAGAGATCATGGGCGAGTTAGCGGACGCCGATGCAGAAACCCTGGGGTTGATGTTGACAGGGACCCCACTCTCGGAGATAGCGAATAAAAAGGAGGTGCAGGGATGAC
>CBDVCG010000465.1:0-2310 GCA_965372425.1 uncultured Anaerolineales bacterium | reverse complement strand
AATATAAATGGATTCCATACAACACAAGTTTCGATGGAATATGGAAGACGGGAATCTGAAGCTACTCCCAGGGGATCACGATCGTGGTTTCGAGCGCATTGGATCCCAGAGGCCCGGTATACCTGCGGAAGCTCACCGTTGCGAGGAAGAATTGCCCGCGGCCATCGGCCATTTGACAGGCGGATTCAACGCTCGCTCCTTCCCTGACATTCTGGCCCACCCATTGTTCAACATAGATGAGCTGATCGTTTGTGCACTCAACACCGAATAATGAGTTCGTACCCATGCACCTATTGTACGTAATATTCCGCCGCCCATGCCTTACATCGAACTTACGATCTATCGATGAGGGTTGACCTCCATGACTCGTTCCCTTATTCAGATAGACGAGTTGGCAAGCTTTGTGACGATAAAAACCTTGGGATAGAATCCATGCGATTGAATCCATGGGATAGAATCCGAGGGATAGGTTCCCCGTAGATAAAAATGGATTCGTAGTTGATTCTATGCGAAAATGGTACTGTTGTTTTTACTATCACAGTCTTTTGAGATTTCTGGCCTAGGCGGTGATCATGCAACCGTTGGAGGGCATCCGAGTTTTAGATCTTACCCGCGCCATGGCGGGCCCTTACTGCACGATGATGTTGGGCGATCTTGGTGCGGATGTCATTAAAGTGGAGCGCCCCGGTTCCGGCGACGAGAGCCGTGGATGGGGCCCCCCTTTCTTCGGAAAGCCCTACCATGATCGACCTGGTGAGTCCGCCTATTTCGCCTCTGCAAACCGAAATAAACGCAGTCTGACTCTCGACCTTAAATCGGATGAAGGGGTGGACATCGTCCTGCGTTTGGCAAGAGAGTCAGATATCCTTGTCGAAAACTTCCGCACCGGCACGCTCGAGCGCATGGGGCTCGGGTACGCACATCTCAAGGAACTCAACCCTATGCTCATCTTCTGCTCCATCAGCGGATATGGACGCACCGGTCCACAGGCAGATCGGGCGGGCTACGACGTCATCATCCAGGCCGAAGGGGGTATGATGGGGATCACCGGTCCTGTCCCAGGTCCCCCTTCACGTGTGGGTGTTCCCATCGTGGACATCACGACTGGGATGTTCGCCTCCAACGCCATCCTGGCGGCACTGCGCGCCCGCGAACTCACCGGGGAAGGTCAGATGATCGACGTCTCACTTCTTGACACGCAAGTTGCGCTCCTGACGAACCAGGCATCCAATTACCTCATCAGTGGAAAACCTTCGCCTCGTATGGGAAACGCCCATCCGAACCTCACCCCGTATGAAGCTTTTCAAGCTCGTGATGGCTGGTTTGTTGTGGGGGTCGCCAATGCCGGACAATGGACAAAACTCTGCGAGGTCCTTAACCAGCCAGATCTCAAGGACGACTCTCGCTTCATGACCAACGGGGATCGGATCGAGCACAGGGAGGAGTTGATTAAAATCCTGAGCCAGCTATTTGCCAGTCGCGATGCATCGGCCTGGATCGCGGATCTAAAAGATGCTGGGCTTCCATGTGGCCCAATCAACACAATCCCCGAGGTCTTCAACCACCCCCAAGCCGAGGCGCGTGGGTTTATTTTGGAAAGTGAGCATTCGTCGGGAGAGAAGATAAAACTCACTGGTTTTCCATATAAATTCTCACAAACACCAGCAGAACTGCATCGCCCTCCTCCCATGCTCGGAGAGCACACAGAGCAAATTCTCAAAGAGATATTGGGATTCCCAGAGGACGAGATCTCACGGCTGCGAGGGGAAAATACGGTTTGACTTGACGCCGCAAATTGACACATGGAAGGAAATATGACCACATCCAAGGTTGAAATCCGATCTTCAGCATATTATGACTCCGTCATCCTCATGCAGCTTCAGCGAGCGTTAGCCGCACTGCCAGATGTCATCGATTCCGGGGTTGTGATGGGCACTGAAGCTAACATAAACCTGCTCGTTCAAAGCGACATGGCCACACCCGAGGTCGAAGCGGCCGGTGCGGATGACCTCGTCATCGTCGTTAAGGCAAAGACCGCTGATGCAGCTCAGGCAGCGCTCGATCAGGTGGACGATCTGCTCATTAAACGACGAAGCACTACTGAGCATGACTACCATCCAAAAAGCCTGGAAACTGCTGGGGAGATGGCTCCTGGGGCACATTGGGTGCTGATTTCTGTGCCCGGACGCTACGCTGCAGACGTCGCGAAACAGTCCCTCGAGCTGGGGAAGAATGTTTTCCTGTACAGCGATAACGTCAGCGTGGAAGATGAAGTCTCATTAAAACAAACTGCAGCCGATCAAGGTCTTC
>CBDVCG010000464.1:0-2319 GCA_965372425.1 uncultured Anaerolineales bacterium | reverse complement strand
CCGGGTAGCAGCGCTCGCCATGTTCTTGAATTGTTGAGAGCAGGAGTGACGTGAGCACGATCGTCATGATGTGCCCCAAAAGGACTGCGAAAGATATTTTTCGCCAGAATCAGGAAGGATGACGACGATGACGCCATTCTCCAACTGCGTGCCGAGTTTCACGGCGTAATGCAAAGCCGCCCCGGAGGAGATGCCGAGCAGGAGACCATGATTCCTGGCAAGAATCCTGAGCAGGTCGTAGGTCTCCTCAGTCGACACCCTCACCACCTCGTGCGGGACGTTTTCGTTGTAGATCGGTGGGATCGGGCTGGAATCGAAATGCTTCAAACCATCCAGTCCATGGAAGGGATTGTCGGGTTGAACTGCTATAAGACGAATATCTTTGTTGAACTCTCGCAGATATCGTCCCGTGCCCATCAAGGTCCCGCTGGTCCCCAGTCCCGCGACAAAATGCGTGATACGTCCCTCGGTTTGCCGTACGATCTCGGGACCTGTGGTCCCGTAGTGCGCCAGCCAATTTGCGTCATTGCTGTACTGGTCCGCAAAAAAGTAGCGTTGTGGGTTTGAATTGGCCATCTCCATGGCGACCAATCGTGCGCCATCCGAGCCCTCGAGGGGATCCGTGAGGGTGAGTTCCGCGCCGAGCGCACTCAGCCGTGACAAACGTTCAACGCCCGCGTTTTCCGGGATCGCTAGATGGATGGGGATTTGTAAGGAAGCACCGAGAGTTGCATAGGCAATCCCCATGTTCCCGGAAGTCGAATCGAGCAGGACGCGATCTCTATCGAGCGCACCCGACGTCAGCGCCGCTTCGATAATCGCAGAAGCAGGCCGATCTTTTACAGAATCGCCCGGGTTGTACCATTCTGCCTTCCCGTAGATCTCAACAGGCGACCTGTAGTTTTCAATCAACCCGTCGAGCCGAATCAAGGGTGTGTTGCCAACGAACCCGATCAAGTTCGGCTTTTGGATCAGACGACCTTTTTTACCAACGTCACTTTTTACTATTGCCTCGATTTTTAATGCTGAACTCATATTGTTCCTTCAAGGGAGGGTGGATATTTAATAGAAAAAACGTGCTCACTCGTCCGCATGCTCGGATAAAGCTGAGGTGAATTTGCGGAGGCTGATCACACGTTCCTGAAGGGCTGTTCGATGGTTTATGGGGTATTCAATCGCCCGACGATTGTTATGAGAGATGAGGTGATCAACGACTCCGCGTGCTACATGTGCAGATGTACATCTGTTTTGTCATGATATGATCTAACCATATTAGGATACGGATTGTCAACATTTTACCTTAAGAACGATGATTTGAGGGATAAAGTGTCTGGAGCCAGGGGAGATCGGACGCGAATGTGTTTTGTTTAGACCCGTGTATAACTCCCGAATGACTACCCACTCAGGAAGGGAGTAAAAATGACGAGATGAAGGATACAACATGGGATCGCAACGTTCAGAGATGTCCAACATCCATATGAGATGCGACTTTTTTTCGCAGGTACACAGGCTCCTGGAGAGTTTTTCGAGGCGAAGGGACTGTGGTCACATAGAACTTGTGTGTGTAGAATTGCTATAATGTACCGCTGATCGGAGTGGTGGGTCCCATTTATGGACTATGAACCTGATGAGGTGACCTCGAATCCCCCAGCGCGTGGTGTGATGCGTCATCTGGGTGTCGCCCTAATTGTGGGCGCAGTCTTGGCCACTCTGTTTACTGCCTGGACACCAGCGAGTTTGAGTCCTGGTGAGCTGGCAGGGCAGCTTATTAGCATGCTGGAAGGAGAGCCCTCAGCGCCAGGACTGAGTGTTTCCACCTCAGGTGGTGCTGATGAGAGTGATGCGCTGCGAGTTGGTGTGATCATCGGACATCTTGGAATTAACCCAAGCACGGATGCCGAGGACCCGGGTGCGGTTTGTGCAGATGGGTTCACCGAGCTTGAATTGAATCGGGCGATTGGGACCCGTACTGCAAGAGCGCTTGAAGCTGCGGGGCTCGAAGTGGATATTTTTGAAGAGTTTGATCCACGTCTTTACGGATATCGTGCCGTTGCGCTTGTTTCAATCCATGCAGATGCGTGTGTTCCGATCAATGACCAGGCGACGGGGTATAAAGTCACTGCTGCGCTGGATACGGTCGTGCCGGATCGAGCACAACGCTTGGTGGATTGTCTGATTGATCGCTATAGACGGTCCACAGATATGAATTTTCATAAGGGCAGCATTACGCGGGATATGACCGAGTATCATACGTTCAATGAAATCCATTCTCAAACACCTGCGGCGATCATTGAAACAGGTTTTCTTTACCTCGATCGG
>CBDVCG010000463.1:0-2321 GCA_965372425.1 uncultured Anaerolineales bacterium | reverse complement strand
CCCATGTTGAGGGCCGTCGTCGTTGTCCCAACGCCGCCGTTCTGGTTCACCAGAGCGTACACCCGAGTCATAGCTTCTTCTCCACAACCTGTACTTGCTCGGATGTCGGCACCCCTGAGAGTCCAGGGCGTGTGATGGAGTCTATGGCGATAAGACTGGCATATTTAGCAGCTGCAAGGATGTCGCTGGAACGGTAATAGTATGCTATGAATGCGGCGGCAAAAATGTCACCCGCACCGGTTGGATCTACGGCTTTCGCAGCTTGGACAGCTACTTCCAACCGTTTTCCACCCTGGAACATTTGAATGCTCCTATATCCATCGGTCACGATGAGCGTATTACATAGTTTTTCGATTTCGGCTAGGGCATGCAAATCGTGGTTCAGATCTTCCATGCTGAAGAACACCAGGTCAGCCTTGGGAAGTACAAGCTCCAACGATTGCCACGCCTTTTGTTTAATCAGTCCTGTCTCGTCCCAGGAACGCAGCCATCCTTGAATTGCCACACTGAGAAGAGCCTGCTCGAACAAGTCGACGACATCGTATTCGACTTCATCCGCGACCGGGCTTATGTGGACGATATCACTCGGAATCCACTCCGCAGGTATATCGTCTTGGAGCAGGCGGTCGGCTAGGGCACTGACCGTCTGAATACGACCGTCCGGCGTTTCCCGATTTGTGAAAGTGGTTGTTTCTTGAGCGATCTTAACGTGGCACTGCAGATTTTGGAGTGGTTGGAGGTCCATGCTACGGGCATGGGATGAGACGATGCCGACAGAGAAGCCGAGTGCTTGTGCGGTGAGCCCGCCATAAGTAACTCCACCACCGAGTACATGACCATCCGGTGTGATATCTTCTGTGATATGACCAATCGCGAGGAATTGAACTGGTTCGAATTGCGAATGCATGAGGAGCATTATAAACCAGTGCGACAGGTGAACATAGCCAATGCTGTTGCTATTGCTTGGGGATGATGGTTACCTTGCGTCGATGGCCCTCACCCACGCTCTCCGTTTCGACATCCGCATTATCCCGCAGTTCGATATGGATGATGCGGCGTTCATACGCGGGCATGGGTTCGAGACTCATCGTGCGTGAAGTTTCAACCGCCTGGCTCGCCATCCTTCTAGCGAGTTGTTGCAGCTGAAGTTCTCGTCTGGCGCGATAGCCTTCGACATCAATGAGTATGGCGACCGGTCGCTTTAGCTCTTTCCCAACAATCAGGCGGGTGATGTATTGGAATGCGGAAAGAGTCTCCCCACGGCGTCCGATCAGGAGGCTTAAATCGTCCCCCTGGATATCGACAAAAAGAGGGCGAATCTTGTCGGGAGCGTCAGCCTGTCCCCAGAGCGCGCTCACCTCAGCCTCCACATCCATTCGCTGGAGCAGCTCGACAACCGTCTCTTTTGTGATGCGTATAGTCTCGGCATCTTCGTCGAGATCCATCTCTGCTTCAATGGTTGACAAAACTTCGGCAGGGGTTTCAGGTTCTTCAGGTTGATCTTCCACCGAAGTGGAGGATCCATGGAGGGTGAGCTTGAACCTCTTCTTCCGGCTTCCCATCCCGAAGAGGCCCTTGCTGCCTTCGTCCAACACCTGGACTTCAAATTCGTCCTCAGACAGATTCAATTCCTCCGCCGCGATTTCAAGTGCTTCGTCGACGTTATTTGCGATTACTTCAATACTGGTTCTATTTTCAGTCATGATTCTGATGACCTCAAAGTTTTTCCCACAGGATCTATTTTGCCGCGTTCGCTTCCCGGGCCCGTCGCATCAGATATCCCTGAAGGATACCGAGCAAGTTGGACATGAAGAAGTAAAGCGCCAACCCGGCTGCGAGCGTGTAGGCAAAATATCCTAAAAGCAGGGGCATGTAAAGGGTCATCATCTGGCCCATCGCGGCTCCCTGACCCTCTGTGCTTGCAGGCTGGGTTAATTTTGAATTTGCCCATGTTGTGATGACCACAAGGATGGTAAGAAGCGGGATCACGCCATTGAGGACCTCAAGCGGCGTGCCCACAAGAGCCGGTAAATATAGGCGTTCCGGTTGGCCGAGGTCCATGTAAAGGAACTGACTGTTGAGCGGGATGATTTCAGCTGGGATGATGGCGTACATGAATTTCGTAAGATCGAAGAGCTGCACTGGAGTCTGCGCCAGTGTTCTGATGATGGACTGATAAAGACCGATGATGATGGGGAACTGGATGATCAAGCCAAAACAGCCGCTGAAAGGATTGTAACCCTTTTCCTTGAACAGCTTCATCTGCGCTTCGGACTGCTTCTGGCGATCGTCCTTGTATTTCTTCTGCATTTTCTTATAGG
>CBDVCG010000462.1:0-2335 GCA_965372425.1 uncultured Anaerolineales bacterium | reverse complement strand
AGGATGGCAAGACGCGTAATGACAATAGTGCCTGCTATTCTCTCGATAACGGCCGATGACGCCGAAAAAACAATCGAGCTTTTTGAAACTTATGCAGACGATGGCGCATCAGCCCGGGATTGTATCCACGCCGCGGTGATGATCAACAGTGGAATTGATGAGATCATTTCCACGGACGACGACTTCGACGTCATTGAAGAAATTCGCAGAACCGATCCCCGAGATCTGGCTCCTTACTAATTTGCAAACCGGTCTAAGCAAGGATGCTCATACCTGGATTCTGTCCATACATTGATCAAAAATTTACCGTACTATTTGATCGTAAAATCACTCATAATCAGCCCACGATCGTGGAGCATCTAACGACTGCATCTTCAAGCGAGCGGAGGTTAACAAACAGTTTGAACCGTATAGTTCGTCTCTTACTTTTCGGTTTTGGTACACTTATAATCACAATCATACTCGCAGGTGGTCTATTGATGTTCCAATCCAGCTGGATACTCTCGCAGTTATCAAACAACCATCCAGACGTGCTCTATTCGGTGTACACCGACGATAGAGTCATTGCGCTCACGATCGATGACGGACCCGACCCTGAAACCACACCCAGAATCCTGGACGCACTCGCCGAGTATGGCGCACACGGAACCTTTTTCCTTCTGAGCGATCAAATCTCTGGGAATGAGGACATCGTGGATCGCATCGTATCTGAGGGTCATGAAATCGCAAACCATCTGAATACCGACAAGCCCACCATTTTGTTTACGACTTCGGAATTTGAACAAGTCCTGCTTAAATCGCACGAAGCGCTGTCATCCTTCGACAAAGTTAACTGGTTCCGACCTGGATCAGGTTGGTTTACGAAGAGTATCCTCGATGTCGTCAAGAAGAATGGCTACCGCACTGCCCTGGGCTCGATTTATCCATTCGATTCTCAAGTTCCATCTTCCTGGTTTTCCACCCGTTACATCCTCTGGCAGATCGCTCCTGGTTCGATCATCATTCTTCATGATCGAGGGGCACGAGGCAACCGGACCATCGATACCCTGCACACGATTTTGCCAGATCTCACAAATCGTGGGTTCGAAATTATGACCCTTACAGATCTCGTCGCCCATGAGGAGTAACGGATACAAGATCCCGCAACTCGTCTGGTCTTGACCCACAAAAATCTTTTTTGGTAATGTGTGATCACTACTTCGCCTCGCTTTGATGATGGCTTTCTTGTCCGATAAGCAGGTTGAAGCCACGGATAAACGAAAGTTGAAACACACACGACGATGGGTATTTTGAAAGTACGTGAAACCTGAGGGTTTGGTTATGAGCATGAACGAACGAAGGTTTCTCCGTTCTGGTCAATGGGAGGAGCTCCAGACCTTCGAGACCGATCAGAAGCGCAACATTCCACCTCCACCCATACAAAAACCAGCCCCGGAGGGAGCCCGCCTCATCCCTCTCGTTTCTCCTCGTGACTTTCGCGTGGGCCAGACGCCGCTGCTCGATGTCATTCGAGCGCGGAGGAGTGAGAGGGTTTACACAGACGAGCCGCTTTCTTTTGAGGAGATTTCGTTTCTACTTTGGGCAACCCAGGGCATCAGCAAAACCTACAGCGGAGGTCTTGCCTCACTGCGGACCGTTCCATCCGCCGGCGCGCGACATCCCTTCGAGACCTATCTCCTCATCCAGCGTGTCGAGGAACTCGATCCCGGTCTCTACCGGTATCTTCCTCTGGAACACGCTGTGTACGTGGCAGATCATGGTGAGCATCTCCCGGCTCGGATCCATGCTGCCAGCCATGGTCAATATGTTCAAGATTGCGCTGTTGCTTTCATCTGGACGGCGGTACCCTATCGAACAGAATGGCGATACGGGGACATCTCACCTAAACTTATTGCGCTCGATGCTGGTCATCTTTGCCAGAATCTATATCTGGGGTGTGTGGCCATCGGTGTGGGTGCATGCGCGATCGGCGCCTACGATCAAGATGAACTCGATCAAATCCTCAACATCGACGGTTTTGATGAACTTGCGATTTATATGGCTACCGTGGGTAAGCTTGACTGAAGACTAAGCGGAGGAGTTACGACATGGACAACAATCCTTATGAACGCCTTGCACATAGGCTGAATGATCTGCCCAGTGGCTACCCGTCAACCGAGGACGGCGCCGAACTCCGCATCCTTGAGAAACTATTCACGCCGGAAGAAGCTGACCTGGCGGCAGAACTCACCCTGACCAAGGAGACCCCTGACGTACTCGCAAAACGACTGGGTAGAGATCCGCAGGATGTCCGTATGCTACTTCGAGGCATGGCCAAGCGTGGTCTCATCGTTGC
>CBDVCG010000461.1:0-2343 GCA_965372425.1 uncultured Anaerolineales bacterium | reverse complement strand
CGGAGAGAGGACAATAAAAAACAACTGCAGTCCACACGGCAACTCGCTCTGAACTGATCGCGCGGCTCTGAACCGTGTGCCTAGTTGTTCCTCAAACCTATATCATAAAACTGGAGTGGAAATTTGATTTCTTCTGGGGAGAAGTCTAAGAGTTTTACAAAGCTTCGATTTCGAATATTGTATGAAATGTCATTTCTCCGTCGACTCGAGGTTATCAATAGTCCTGATGAACATCTTCATTCATCGACCACGCCTTTCCTAAATAACGTATTCCAGCGCTCAAATTCTTGTTGGCTTGATCGACGCCAGATCGATTTTGTCGTGAGCCTCAGACGATTCGCGAGTTGACTAGCGTTCATCGATGTGGGATACAAACCGATTCGGCGCCATGTACGAGAAATAATTGTTATGATATTTTTTCATTTGTGACTGAGCATATTATGTTCCTCGCAATATCCAACACCACGGTGATTTCATCAGTTACTTGAGCGGGTGAACAGGTCCGTTCTTCCATATAGTAAATTGACAAGCTATTTCTCATCTGATGGACGATGTTGATGCATTGTGACGGATGATCTACCTTCTTTACATCCCCTTCCCGATTGAAGAATAGGAACTGATTACTAATAGTCGGGATGATTCCACGCTCGGCTGCCATCGGGGTTGCCCAGTGTAGGCGAGCCTTAGACAACGAGCGGTCAATCATCAAACCCAGGTAGTTATAACCGATATCCAAACACAGTTGTTTGTCGAGGATATGCTTGTGTGTTTATCCCAGGCCGCTCTTCTTTATAAAGTCCTCCAATACATCGGTGAGATCAGGTTTTCCGATCTCCTGCAAATTATAGTAAACCCTTGTGTGTGGTTTCTTGATATTGATGAGACGGCCCAAATCGATGGGTGTGCCGATGACAACAGAATCACAATCCGTGTTGTTGATCGTTGCTTCGAGGTCCTTCAACTGCTGTTTACCATATCCCATGGCGGGCAGTAACGCCCCGATCTCGGGATAACTCTCGAAGGTCTCGGAGAGCTTCCCAACGGTATAGGGACGTGGATCAACGAACTCGAGTGCCCCAAACTTCTGTGCTGCGACAATCCCTGCCCCGATCTTCATCTCACCATGCGTGAGCGTCGGCCCGTCCTCTACTGCAAGGACCCTCTTCCCCTTCACAACCGAAGGATCATCGATGGATAAAGCTGATGCTGCATCAATAATAACTGCATCGGGGTTAACGGCGGCGATATTTCTCCGAACAGCCTCGATCCCTGAAAGATCCGCACTATCGATCTTGTTGATGACCACTACGTCAGCCATCCTTAGCGTGATCTCGCCAGGGTAATAACTCAGCTCATGTCCTGGTCGGTGTGGGTCGGTTACGGTTACGTGAAGATCTGGCACATAGAATGGGAAATCGTTGTTGCCCCCATCCCAAAGGATAACGTCGCAACCACCGGGATCTTTTTCGGCTTCTTCCAAAATCGCGCCGTAATCTACGCCGGCATAGATGACGTTGCCGCGAACGATATGAGGTTCGTATTCTTCCATCTCCTCGATGGTGCACTTATGTTTTTCTTGATCGGAAAGTTCGGCGTAGCGTTGGACTCTCTGGGCCACGAGATCTCCATACGGCATTGGATGCCGAATTGCTACCACCTTCAAATCCATCGCCATCAAGATCTCAATAATCCTGCGTGAGGTCTGGCTCTTCCCGCTACCCGTCCTCACTGCCCCGACAGAAATTAGGGGTTTGGAGCTTCGGATCATTGTGTCTTTTGGTCCTAAGAGCACGAAGCTTGCTCCCGCTGTTTGGACGATCGCGCTAACCGACATGACATGCTGATAGGAGACATCGCTATAGGAGAAAGCACACTCATCGACTTCCAGCTCTTTAATCAGCTTGGGAAGATCTTCCTCCGCATAAATCCGAATACCTTCTGGATAAAGCGGGCCTGCCAGTTCGGCCGGGTACTTTCGACCTTCGATATTCGGGATCTGTGCGGCCGTAAATGCGACCACATTGAAGAGCTCGTTGTCGCGATAGTAGGTGTTAAAATTGTGGAAATCTCGTCCCGCCGCACCGATGATAATTACATTCCTCTTCGACATTTCTTCCTCCACGTCCTTCAAGATTAAAATGTTATCCCGCGTTCCGTTATCAGTGCTCCTACGAAGATCATTGGCAATAAGTCAGAGTCGCCTGTACCAGCACCTCCGCCATTTTGACGACTGAATCCAAGTCGACCCACTCTTCCTTGCTATGCGCCCCTGCCCCGATCGGTCCCATGGCGACTGTCTCAACACCAGCATCAGAGAGCAATGCTGTGTCCATCCCGTACGGT
>CBDVCG010000460.1:0-2360 GCA_965372425.1 uncultured Anaerolineales bacterium | reverse complement strand
ACCGGTGAACCCCTGCCGCACGAGGTTCGGCAGGTTCCCCGAATGATCAATGTGCGCGTGAGATAGGAGCACAGCATCGACGCTATCGGCCTCGAAGGGGAAATTCAAATTACGGTCGTAGGTCTCCTTCCTGCGACCCTGAAACAGGCCGCAGTCGAGGAGCAATCGATGTCCATTAATTTCAATCAGATGTCGGGAACCAGTGACGGTTTGAGCTGCGCCATGAAATGTGATGTTCATTATCAACCTCGGTTAATGGAGAGGATGTCCAATATCGCCTCCCCATATTCTTGAAAGCGCCATTCGAGCGGGACCATGAGCCGGTGCAATTCTTCGCGATTCTTAGGTCCGGCAACCGCGATCTCGCGGAGCATCTCCCGCGGCAAGATGATGTCAGATTCGACCTTGCGCTTGCGAGCGAGATTTTTTCTCCAATCATGAAGCGCCTCATAGCGTGCATGCGCAAGATCGCTCAAACGCTTGTTCTTGGGTTGTTTTGGGATGGGAGCCTTCTTGCCACGCAGGATACAATCCAGTATGCCGTTGCCAAATCGGCGAATTTGACCTGCGCTCATGCCCGGCACTTCTGTGAGATCCTCCCGGCTGCTAGGCATCTGTATTGCCAGGGAGAGAAGAACTTTATCCCCCAGGATCTTGAACGCAGGTCGATTAAATTTACGGGCATTATTATCCCTGTATAGGTAGAGCTCTCGAAGTACAGCAATTTGACGCCCGGTAAGTTCCCTGACTTTCGAAATCCGCCAATAACCTTCAGGGTCGAAGCCATTATCACGCGGCTGGACCTGTGCCATATGCTGGCACAATTCATAGGCTTCCGTATAGCGGTCCGTCGCCCGGAGTTCTTTCACGAGATGATCTTGAAGCTGCAGCAAGTAGTGTGTGTCGTATCGAGCGTAATCAAGCATCTCGCTGGGCAAGGGGCGTTTTCCCCAATTCGCTCGTTGATAACGTTTGTTCACATTGGTGTTGAAGACTTTCACGAGCAGATTGTTCAATCCCGATTGCTCCCATCCAAGTGTGCGGCTGGCAACACGTGTATCGAATAGGTTGTTGAGTTTAAAATTAAAATCGCGCCGGAGACAAAGAATATCGTACTCGGCGCCATGGAGGACTTTCTCAACATTCGGGTCCTGGAAAATTGGCTCGAGTATAGAAAGGTCTGGCAATGAAAGCGGATCGACCAGATAATCGGTCTGAGCGGTTGAGAACTGGATGAGGCATACCTGTTCCCGGTAGGCATAGAGACTGTTGGATTCGGTATCGACCGCAATCCGGGATTGCGTGGTTAGATCCCCGACGACTTCCTGTAGCTCCTTTTCGGTCTGTACGAGACGTTGCGGCGGTAAGGTGCTCGTGTTCATGGCGTTTATTATACCGTCACCTGTCTCTCGTCTGGACCAATCGCGAACTGCGACAATTTTGGTTTGAATTTGACATCCCTGAACAGCTATGTTAGAAATACACCCGTGTCATCAGGTTGAGAGTGCGCACCCTGCGCAAACACCTGAAGAAACCCCAAAAGCCAAACTGCTGAAGGAGAACGTCGATGACCGAAGCGGTTGCTCCAGCGCCGGCTGAGGCAGATGCATCAGAACGTGTGCCGCTTAGCCGGCGAGAATTTATTAATTACCTATGGGCCATGTCCATGGTGGTGTTTCTCGGAGCGTCGGGGGGCGCTGCGATTTGGTTTTTATATCCCCGCTTCCGTGAGGGAGAATTCGGCGGCGTCTTTACGGTTCCAATAAGTGAGATACCCCCTCCTGATGCTCCTCCTAAGGAATTCGCTTCTGGCCGGTTTTGGTTATCTCATCTTGGGCCACAGTCGCTGGCAGACCCGCGTCAACCGGAGATTTACCCTCTTCATTCCGGATTAAAAGCAATATACAAGGTTTGTACGCATCTCGGGTGTCTCTATAGGTGGGTGGGAACCAACGACCAATTTGAATGTCCTTGTCATGGCTCCAAATTTCTCCAAACAGCTTCACGCACCGATGGTCCTGCGAGACGCAACCTCGATGTTTTTCCCATCGAAGTACTGGATGAGGGCGGAAATGTTCTGGCAAGAACAGAACCAACCATGAGGAATAAGGAAGGGAGCGCAGTGGTCATCCCGGATGGTGCTGTACTTCTGCGCATTGACACCGGTCGCACGATCCTCGGTGCGCCAAGTTCAAAACCCGGAGGCGGGGTGTAGCCCCAGGAGAGAGCTATGGCCATCTTTCGCCCCTACATCCCCATTCTGAACGATATCAAGAACAAGGGATTTAAATCAACGATCCGGGATACCACGAACGATGTCGTGACGAGGGTGACATCAGGACTAAGTCCGAGCGATATCC
>CBDVCG010000459.1:0-2364 GCA_965372425.1 uncultured Anaerolineales bacterium | reverse complement strand
CCTGGGATGATAGTCCGCGGTATACGGATGGCGCCGAGGCGGAGGTGCCTAAAAAAATAATTTCAAACAAATAGGATCCTGTGATAACGCGTAAGCTCTCCCCGCTGAGGGGGAAATCCATTGTACCTTAATAATCGGACACCGATTTCAGGAGATGCGGAGCGCGGAGCGGATGGCCGCGGCCGAGGCGAAAAGGGCCGCAATCCCAAGAAGCAGGCTGGCCGAGGCGTTCGAAAGCAGCGCGTGACTGATGCTCCAGAATGAAGCACACGCCATCGTCGCGCCGAAGTAATGTCTTCCGAAGGGTCCTGCCCAGATATTCGCCGGCATCCATCCTGGTTGGCGAGCGCCAAGGTAGACGACCCAGATACCGAAAGTGAAGAGAGCTGTCCGTGCGAGCCATCCAGGCTCTAGTGCCCCAGCGATGAACAAAGTGGATGGTAGAAACACGAAGGTGGCGAATAGGATTGCGAGTATTCGTGCGTGTGGCGATCGTTCAGTTGGCCAGGTGCGGTGAATAAGCAGACCTAACACACCCGAAAATCCCACGTAGAGCGTAACGATGCCAATCCAAAATGCGATTTCCGAAACAACCATGCGCTCTTTTCCTTGACCCTTCCAAACCGACCACCGGGACCAAGAGTTCCACCTCAGCTTGATCTGATTTCACTCATCTTCACTGAATGGATATTCCTGGCTGCTCACCAATCTGCACGTAGTCCGATAGGCTATGCCCTGCGAACAGCAGCGCTCGCTGGCATCTTAGCGCCCGATGGCGTTTGTATTTATAGGAAACGATGCAAGTTGTGTGCCCTCTGGCGGTTCAGTCAGGAGGTACGGGCGACTGCCGTCAGGAGGAGGACCAAGATTCCGAGCAGGAGGTTGATTTGTGTAAGCCGCATCGTTCTGTGAATAAGACGGGTGTGTTCGTCCGTCTGGGTGTCGGGGTGTATGGCTTGAAGGAGCAGGGCTCTCGACAACCTCGGTTGAAGGATCCAGGTTTGAACGACGGCAAGGGTGACCATCACAATGATGGCGATGTGCTTAAGAAGGATAGCAAACGCCCACGTGTTATCAAATAAAAACAATCCGCTGTAGCTTGGGTTGCCCGTCATCTGTATGAGACCGGTGGCGATGAGCACGGTCAGGCTCAACCAGGCAAGCGGGTTGAAGCGTCTTTGAATCGCTTCAAGAATAGTCGGGTCTTTTTGGAGAATGGATGAGTTCCTTAGAATCGGTGCGAGGATTACTGAGAAGTAAAATAATCCACCAATCCAGACGACTGTGGCAGCCATATGGAGCCAGTAAGCAACGATGAGGGTCCAGTTTATCAAGACCTAACTCCCGTTTCCACCACCACCGGAATCTGGCGTAGGCGTCGGCGTTTCTGTTGCAGGGGGTGGGGGTGGAGGCGCCGTTTCAGTCGCACATACATCCTCGGCATATTCGGCGGTAGGTTCGAGGGTGGTGTTTGGATCGGATTGATATGCGCTGGTGTAAAATTCCGATGCAACGCAAGAATTTCCTGCATCCCATTCCAAATCCCCATATTTCCAGGCGGCTTCAGCAAATTTTGGGCATGAATCTAGCGTGGCTCCCTGTTCGCACAGAGTTCTAAAAAGTTCTGCGGCTTTCAACCAATTGAGTCCGAAATAGCTGTTTGCTAATAAATATTGCTGAGCCAGGGTTTTTCGAAACATGGCATCTCTATCGAGAGGACCGAAACGCTCGGCTAAACTTAAATCATAAAGACCCTCTTCCATAAGACCCTGAGTGATCAGGATCATGCCGCGGTTTCTCAACGCGAGGTACATCAACCCATCGACATCGACGGGGCGAAAAGTGGGGTCTTTCCCTCTAACTGCGAGCAGTAGCTCGATCACGATAGACCATTGCTGCTCTTCCAGCGCCCTCTCCGCGCGTTCGAAGAGATCTTCTGGTGGAGATGGGTCGGGCGTCCCGGTCGGCTTTGGGGTAGGGGTAATTGTAGGAACGTCCAGGGCGACGTAAGCCTGGACGACACGAACTTCAGCGTCGGGATAATTGGGATCGATGCGGATGATGGCTTCAAATCGCTGCCTGGCCAACTCATATCGCCCTGCTTCTAGATCATCAACCCCAAGTTCGAATTGTTCCTGTAACGATTGCTGTATCTGCGTCACGGTTTCATCTTCCAGCACTTGCCGCCCTTGAAAGTAGGCGAAAAGACCCACCGCCAGAATGAGGACCAAGTAGACCAGGAAAGCAAATAAGAGACGCCGTCGGGAAGATGGTTGAGGGGAAGTAGGCTCTTCCACTGGATCATCCCCAATGTTATCGAGTACCCGATAGGGGATATCGTCTTCATCATGTGGGGTGTTTGGC
>CBDVCG010000458.1:0-2367 GCA_965372425.1 uncultured Anaerolineales bacterium | reverse complement strand
CGGACCTGCAGTTTCGATATCGACGGAAAAATAAGTTTCGAGTTGATCAGGCATGTGGTTTATAGTTGGGCATCACAACCATGGTCCTATGGACTTCGTCATGTGGAGCCATGACCTATTCTTCGAGGTCCTCGCCACCGTCTTTAAACCTTCGCAGCATCTGGAACCTTGTGGATTGTCGTGCAGACTGCCTCGCGCCCCGGCGACGCAAAAGCAGCCCGGATAGGCTTGCCCCAACTCCAAAGAGCAACACGCTCATATCGGCTTCCTGTACCTGGGAGGTGAGAAGGAAGACGACCAGGGCGATGACGCCAACCAGGATGAGTGCGGTTCCTAATCTTGAAATCATGAGCGCAGTCGACCTCCCGCGCATAAACCCGGGTCGAACGCCGATCAGCGGATGAGGGTGTGGATCTGCTCGTGCATGTAAAGCTGGAGGTAATAATGTCCACCAGCGTTCTTTCCGGACGATCCGGACCCTTTCCAACCACCAAAGGGCTGAAAACCCGGCCATGCGCCCGTAGATGAGCCTTGCGGACGATTGGCATAAGTGACACCCGCTTCGATGTTATCAAAGAACCACTCAGCTTCCTCATTACTCCCGTAAAAACCGGCGGTCAGACCGTAGTCGACATCATTCGCGAGCCGCATGGCTTGATCGAGGCTGTTGACCGGATGTACCATGGTAATAGGGAGAAACATCTCATGCTTCCAAAGCCTGTGGCTGAGGGGGACATTCGCTGCGATGGTCGGCTCACAGTAGAAACCCTTGGCGTAGTCCTCATCCTCGAGCACGCTGCCGCCTGTAAGAAATCTTCCCGCCTCTGAAAGTTCCTGCGTGAATTTTTTAAAATCTTGGTATGCACCGCTGTTGATGACCGGGCCCATGAAGATGCTGCGGTCGGTGGGATCCCCCACGGCGATTTTTTTGGTGACATCAACGAGCCGATCGGTGAACTCCTTATATACAGGCCTTTCGATATAGATACGCGAGTTCGCCGAACATTTTTGACCCTGCAATCCGAATGAAGAGCGGACAATGCCAGCCACGGCGCGTTCCAGATCTGCGTTCTGGGAGACGATCGAGGGATTCTTTCCACCCATCTCGAGGATGATGGGGCGTGGGTATTTACCGCCGGCATATGTACGGTAAATATTCATGCCTACATCATACGAACCCGTGAACGTGATCCCATCTACGAGCGGGCTGTCGATAAGCGCCTGTCCTAGCGTACTTCCTGGTCCCGTGACGTAGTTGATGACACCCTTGGGTAGTCCGGCATCCCGGAAGCATTCTGCCAGGAGTCGAACGGTCCAGGGTGTATCCGTAGCCGGTTTCATCACCACGGTGTTGCCGGCTACAAGCGCCGCACCGACCGGTCCCCCGGTGAGGGCGGCTGGAAAATTGAAAGGACTGATGACGACCCATACGCCGTAAGGACGCAAGTGTGAAGTGTTGGTGGGAGAGTAGCCCTTCAGTGGATCCTTCCCCATCTTGACGACGAAACCTCGGTTGATCTCCATCTGATCGCACGAATAGCGGATCAGATCTGCAGCCTCGGCGATGTCCCCCAGCGCTTCCATCCGGTTTTTTCCAACCTCAATGGATATCACCGCTGCAATTTCATAGATTCGTTTGTCGATGTTCTTCGCCGCTTTTCGGAGAAGTCGCACTCGCTCTTCCCAGGGTGTCCGCGACCAGGACGGCAGGGCTTTCTCGGCCGCAGTGAGAGCGCGATTGGCATGCGCTGCTGTACCCTTCTGAAAGGTCCCTAAAACCCAATCCTGATTTATGGGGGAGCGATCTTCAAATTTAACTCGTGTGCGAACATCATCTCCATCGATGAACATGGGCAATTCCTGGCCCATTTCACGTTTTACTTTTTTCAAAGCCCGTTCGAATCGTTTATGAAGCTCCTCGGGAGGGCTGTACATGGTTGCGTAGGTGAGTTTGAAGGAAGCCGCCTTCTTGCCCGTTTTCTTATGCTTCTTCTTCTTTTTTGCCATTGTAGAAATCTCCTCGCCGGACACGGTCTGAATGGACTCACAGTATAACGTCCTCACTCGCCGCCGTCAAAAGTGCGATGTATACTCATTCTTAGGACGGGGCAGCCGTACCACGTTTCTATTTCTATACCGCTGCTGACCGGCGATAATGAGATGTCCCTAAATGGAACTGATCCTCGAGCTGCTGAGGTCTAACCCTCTGAGCGGATAGATGTGAGCATGACCTGGGTACATGAAAAAATCTACGCTGCTGGGGGAAGGCATGTGCCTTCTACGTGGTCGGACTTCTCCGATCAGACCGGTATCAAAGCCGTGCTCCATCTCGGCGGGGACGGGCCAAGCTGGTTTGTGGGACCTCCT
>CBDVCG010000457.1:0-2375 GCA_965372425.1 uncultured Anaerolineales bacterium | reverse complement strand
ATTCCTTTATCCTGGCAGTATTGATCGATCTCCTCATACTCCTCTTCCGAGAATTCCACCTTGTGACGGTATTCCAGGTACGTGATGCGTCCCCAGGGCGTATCGCGCTTTTGCGATTGCATCTCCGGGGGTGTACATAGTTCTGGAGTCCTTTTCTGAAGCTTAACGGCGTCGACGCCCGCATCATGTGCGGCGTCGATGAGGCGCTTGGCGATATCCAGATCCCCATTATGATTGATGCCAATTTCCGCCACAATGAAAGTTGGGTGACCGTTGCCAATCGTACGTCCACCGATTTGGATCTCTCGTGTCATTCAAACTCCTCTTTATTTGATTCTTTCTTGAATCATGTCACAGACCTCGCGCACCGCGCCATGACCACCCTCAGAGGCAAGTACGTAATCCGCCGCGCGAAGGACATCTGCATGAGCATCCTGTACACCGAAGGCATAGCCTACGATTGGAAGGCATGGGAGATCATTGACATCGTTACCGACATAGATCACATTTTGCGGATTTAATTTGCGTTCTCCCAGTATACGCTTGAGGGCTGAAGCCTTATCCCCGATGCCCTGCTCCACGTGTAGTTTTAATTTTTTAGCTCTCGCCGTGACAACGGGGTTCGTTTCTGTAGAAAGGATGAGGACCTCGACGCCAAGTTCTGAAAGCTTCGCAATCCCCAACCCGTCGCCGCGGTTTGCCGCAATCAATTCTCTACCATCACCATCAACCCACACGCGATTATCTGTGAGTACGCCGTCAAAGTCTAATACGACCAGCTCCACACGCTCAGGGAAGGACCTTGGCGCTGCACCGGGATACACCATATCCAGGTTTCCCTGCTGGACGAGCCACTCCGCCCTCAACCAATCCCGGGGAGTATCGATATCGACCGAGTAGGATGAGTCCATGATCATTGGAAAGATATTCTCCCCGCTCATTGAATCCATCGACTGAATGGTGGAACCACGAATCGTATCGATGTGACCCGTTTGCCAGTAGGTATCCGGGAGCTGCTGCCGCGGCATGTTGTACGGTTCCTTGAATTCGCCATCCATGAGGGATCGCATCCCCCCATCCTCCCTGAGACGCCACATCTTATATGGATTTTGACCACTGGGTACAACGCCGCGCACAGAATCCGCTTCAGGCGTGTCCAGAAGAAGCGTAATAGCTCGATCGACACAACCTCGCGGGCGGACCGGGGAGGTAGGGCGTAGCTGGACGACGACATCAGGTGTGTAGGATTGCTCTTCTTGAAGCCAATTAAGCGCGTGTTTAAACACCGGAAGATCCGGCGTGTGATCCTGGGCAAGTTCGACTGGACGCATAAAGGGGAGTTCCGCACTGTATTGTTTCGCCACGAAGGCGATCTGCTCATCATCTGTGGAGACGATGACCCGATCGACCAACTCCGCCTGGACACCTGCAGCGATGCTGTATGATAGAAGTGGATGACCCGCGAATAGCTTGATATTCTTTCCTGGTATTGATTTTGATCCCCCGCGGGCAGGTATGATGGCCAGCACCTCAGGCTTTTTCACCATGCTGTCCAACCCCCATCCACCACAAGGTTCGCACCGGTCATATAGGATGAAGCATCCGAAACGAGGAACAGCAGGGCGCTGCTCATCTCGTGAGGTTCCGCCATGCGTCCCAGCACCGTCTTTTCAGCGTAACGCCGTACAAATTCATCATCATGATCCGCAAATACCCCGCCAGGTGTGAGCGTGTTAACGCGGATCCCCTTCCCGGCGAAATACGTGGCAAGATAGCGTGTCAATCCGATGGCGGCAGCTTTCGACACGGTATAGGTAACGGGCTTAAACGTCGGCGGCATGCCCTCGCGCTGGTAAAGGCGTTGGTCCGGTCCCACCATTCCATACGTGGATGAGATATTTACAATCACGCCGCCCCCTGCCTGGAGCATGGGTTCGCTCACGGCCTGCGCACAAAGAAACATACCCGTCACGTTCACATCGAGGGATTCTTGCCAGGCTTTCAAGGGGAAATTTTCAAAAGAGTCTTGATGATCATCGGCATGATCGCGATCGAACTTTGGATTGATTGCGGCGTTATTAACGAGGATATCGACACGCCCAAATCTGTCCATCGTCGCTTGCACACACGCTCGGACCGAAGAAGCATCGGAGACGTCCGTCCGATGAGCGATCGCCGCAACGCCGGTGGATTCTGTGATCCTCTCAGCCAGGGTATTCGCGGCCTCGCTCTCGACATCAGCGATACATACGTGCGCGCCGGCAGCAGAAAGGGTGTGACAGTAATCTGTCCCCAACAAACCCGCGCCCCCCGTCACAATGGCGACCCTGTCGCTGAGCTCGTTCCGTTCGACTTTACCGTTCACGATCACCTCG
>CBDVCG010000456.1:0-2382 GCA_965372425.1 uncultured Anaerolineales bacterium | reverse complement strand
GATGATCAAGTAGAGACCAGATGTATATGACCACAGATGCCCATCGCGCGAAGCGCGGCGACCACCATTTCCCGAAGAAAAGTCCTATGGCCGCGATGAACGCAGCCGATGCCCAGATCGCAATTCGGAAGGGGAGGTACCAACTCGGAAGGGCCAATGGCAGCTCTGGAAGCTTAAACCCTGCCGCCAATCCGATGAGGTTAACCACCCCAAAGGTTAACACTCCCAGGCTAAGGATGGTTACGACTTTCGATCTACGATGCGATGGCAATGATGATTTTCCCCATCTGTTCACCCGCTTCGAGCCTGTCCTCAGCCTGAGGGGTTTCTTCAAGAGCATACGTTCGATCGATGGCGGGTTTTACTTTCCCCTTGAAGACCAAATCCATCACTGTGGTGAAATCTTCATTCGTCCCCATGGTCGATCCAATGATGGAAAGGTGTTTCCCAAAAATGAACCGGTTATCAATCTCAAATTTCGGACCACCGGTGTTGCCCACAGTGAGCACTCTTCCTCCTCGTCTTAATGCGCGTAAGCTGAGCGGCATGGAGCCTGCGCCGACATTGTCGACGACGACGTCCATACCCTCGCGATTAGAGGCCAGGTAAGCAGCTTTCGCCCAATTTTCTTCTTCCGAACGGTCGATGGTGATGTCTGCACCGAGTGACTCGGCGAGATCGAGCTTGGCGCGACTCGATCCGACCACGAAGACTTCGGCGCCTGCATATTTTGCGATTTGAATGCTGGCTGTATTCACTCCGCCAGATGCGCCAACGATGAGCACCCGCTCGCCGTTTTGAAGATTCCCACGGGTCATTAGAGAGTGCCAGGCTGTGAGGAAGACGAGACCAGCGGCAGCGGCGGACTCCAGATCAAAATCATTTGGCACCTGTAGGAGATTCTCCACCGGAACGACAGCATACTCGGCGAGCGTCCCCCGGACGGTTTCTCCCAACAGGTGCCACTTACGACACATATTTTGAAAGCCATCCAGACAATTTGGACATTCCCCGCAGCTCAAGTTGGCATTGATAACGACACGATCACCGATCTCAAAGACCGAGACGCCGATGCCGATGGCCGACACGACGCCGGCGCCATCCGCGCCGGAGATGTGAGGATATTCGAGCTGCAAGCCAGGCCATCCTTCTCGCACCCAGAGATCCAATCGATTGAGGGCTGCTGCTCGCACCTGGACCTGGACCTCGCCCGCTTGAGGGGCAGGGGTGGGTACTTCCCCGTATTGCAGGACTTCCGAGCCTCCATGTTCGTTGAAGTAAACAGCGTTCAATTTGTGGCTCCTTTTGGGGAAAAAGCCAGAATACCCTGAAGCTTGCTGTAGGGATAAAGAGCAAGCGAGGGACGGGGGTGGCACCCCCCCCCGCTATGACTTTTTCCTTGGAAGATACCCCGCAGCGAGCTGCGGGGTTCTTCACTGATTCAAGTGCTCAGTTCCCGGGTGGATCACTCGGATAAGAGCACATAGAAGAGCAGCGTCCCATGCCGATTATAGCGTGGTACGGTCAATGTGTGGTCAAAATTTTGACCGATAATCTCGAGAGCCTCCTGTTCGTCTGGGAGTATGATGAAAATCTTCTTCATGTTTGAGTTTTGCGATGGGTCCGGCAGCTCATACGGATATACGAGATCCGTCCCAGTTATTGAGGGGCTCAGGTAGGCTAAGCTGGGTATCGAGTCGAAGTTCATACGTTCCCCGCCGATGAAGAAGTAAGCTGCATCCCGCCCTTCCTCGTGGATGAGTTCAATCATCTCAAATGTGACTTCACCATTCACGCTGCCGTAGGTTTCTCCAGGGAAATAGTCCACAAAAAGGTGCCTCAGGTTCTGGAACATCGCAACCCCGAGGATACAGGTCATCAATAGAGAAATAAAGACGCTGGTTTGCTTCCACCGATTCGAGATCCACACCGTGATCTCGCCCAATGGGAAGACGACCAGAAGCGCGAGAATCGATGGCAGCAGCAGCATCCTCTGCGCATTCGGCGCTTGAATACTAAGCCCGCCAATGACGAATGTGGCGATCAAGGTCAAGATCGGTAAACTGTAGCGTGGGTTCCGAATACGTACGATGCAAATGAATGCGCCGAAGACGACAAGGATGGTGGAAATTCCAAAGAGCATGGGCACCCCCGGATTGCTATAAATGCCCTGAAGCTCTGCAATGAATAGCCCTAAGAAAGTAATCCAGGTTTGTTCGAGAATCAGTCCTAAGGGTGTGGTTCCAAGCGCTCGGGCTGCCTCGGCGGTCCATCCCGGCACCAACATCGAGACGCGGCTTGCGGTGAAGAGCAGGCTCTCGAGATCGGTGAGGTAGAGAAGACCCAAGGGGAGAAAAACACTCAACGAGACGAGCGCCATAC
>CBDVCG010000455.1:0-2387 GCA_965372425.1 uncultured Anaerolineales bacterium | reverse complement strand
CCCTGGGCTTGCCGTTGATCTCCGTTCTTTGGGTTGAGAGCAGTTCAACTGAAAGCGACAAACTTACTTAATTGTCAGCACCAAGAACCGCAACAATGATTTTCGGGCTGTGAAAATAACTAATATTAGAACCCATTGTTTGAAGCCGTGCTTCCGCGATCATAACCAGAGCTCCTCGAATGACTGCAATTGGACGAACCGAGTGGACTGAGGTGGGCGCGAATGAGTAGTATCCCGGATACACGCGGTATCCGGGATACTGTTTCCATTATCAATCATTCACAATCACAACGTACTCGAAGATCCGCTCTCCTGCTCGATAGGGGACATCCGCGATACCGTCATCCAGATCAACTTTGAAATCCATGATGGATCGGACGAGGTGTTCTCCCGTGGGCCAGTCAGATAAAACCGTGAAATAGTACAAGCATTTTTGATCCTCGACTTCGAAATCGAGATCTGCAAAAAGCTCCAGAGGGATTTCCTCACCGTCGAGGGACATCAAGATTTCGATGTTTTCCCAATTCTCATCGAACTGATCAGGCGCAGCGCACCACCCAGTGGCCCAAATCGCATCCTGTGAAGGAGCCAATGAGATCGTATAGGTAGATGTCCCTGGCGCATAGAGCTCACTTGGATCAGACCCGATCGCTAAGTTATCAAGAAGAGGAGTTTCAGACTCCAAAGCGTTCTGAGATTCCAGAATTGAGCCAACCCGGGGCAACCCCTCTGGGATAACGCCACTGCCTCTGGGTTGAGCGATCACTTTCAGGGCTTCTTCCAAAACGATATCTCGTCCTTCTAAATCCACGGCAAAGATGTTCTCCTCAGTGATCGGGACGCGGACATCAGGCACAACTCCCGTTCCTTCGATGTGGATCTCGCCCTCTGGATTGACCGCACGCCCGATCGTGAACCGAATCGTGTTCCCCTCGGGCATGATGAAGTCTTCTACGCTGCCACCAAGACCAGCAGATGGGTATTGGCCGACGATCGTCGCCCGATCTTCGAGGGTGAGATCATAAGCAAAGAACTCACAGGCGCTCGCACATGCCGGACCAACCAGCACAACAATAGAGCCGTCATAGCGAAGTTCTTCGCGTGGAGGGAATAGGTAGTCCTCATCTCCGGGATCGGTATAGAATTCACCGGTGCTGTCGTCGTAGAAACCGGTGTTTCCCGATAAGATTTCTTCATGGAAGAAATACGCGGCCATTTGATCTGCCAGGAATCCGCTCCCACCCCCATTGTTCCGCAGATCAATGATCAAGCCCGGAATTCCATTGTCATTAAGTTCCTCCATCATCCTTTCCCAAAGTTGGATTGTGAGGACTTCGTTGTCGAAGAAGGAGGCCATTTTTACGTATCCGTAACCTTCATCAAGAATCTCGAACTCGACCGGCAGCTCCAGACCGGTAACGTCCCTGTAAAGAGATGAGTAGTCGAAGCTATCGTACTCGGGTGCGACCCCGAGAGTCACGCGCCGCTCAGCGCCGCCTGGGTTTGTGTAAGTAAGTTCCACAACAGTGCCAAGGGGGAAACGGATGGCATAACGCCCCTGCTGCTGGCGACGTGTATGCTCCGTGCTGAAAGGGGAGGACCAGGGGACGTTCTCCCTTAACACCTGCACGATGGGCTCATCATTCAAAGAAAAAATCTCCGCACCGAATTCGATCCCCGCAAGATCTGCGGGGCCATCCTCCACGATGTAATTTACAATCACTCGCCCGTCGTCAAGTTCCTGGATCGAGAGACCTAAGCCCCCAGCTACTTCTTCTTGGAATTGAGCGCGAAAAACGGATGTATCCATGGAGATATGACCGTCGGGGATCGACCAGAGGAAATCGCGTAATGCAAGTAGATATGCCTGGGAATCGTCATCCTGTTCGGCTTGTTCGAACTTTGGTCGATATTCGTTCTCCATCGCTTCCCAATCGATTGATTTGTGTTCAGTGAACGCGTATTCCGTTCGCATCTTCTCCAGTATGGCATCGAATGCATCCACGTAGCCCATCCCAGAAAAATCATCCAGGGCAATCTGCTCCGGTTCCAGGAGCGTCACATCCGGCGTACTCGATCGGTCGAAGATGAACGGATCGCTGTCGAGATCTACGAGAGTCCATCCTTGTGGGAGTCCGACAATGGGATCATCATCCGTGAAAAGAAGTCCGTCTTCTCCAAAACCGCTTGGAAATCCCTGGACATGATCAGGTGCGTAGACCAGGTACTTTCCCCCATAGACTTCGCGGTAGCTGTCCCGATCGTCGCTTACGCGTGATGAGGCATATGCTGTGGACCAACCTCCTCCATATTGATCGCGCTTCTCAAGGTAGGGATCCCCCCAGATGTTGGTCCAATAGGCCACGGCGAACACCATCACGCCAGGG
>CBDVCG010000454.1:0-2392 GCA_965372425.1 uncultured Anaerolineales bacterium | reverse complement strand
GGGGGAGCACACCAGCGCTCGCCGCGCGATTTGCAGCAAAGGAAGCTGTGGCGAAAGCCCTGGGGACTGGAATAGGGGAAGTAGGGTGGAAGGAAATCGAAATTATCAATGGACCACGGCGTGCTCCAAAGCTCTACCTATCCGGGCGTGCTCAGTCGCTCTCGGATGAGATGCAATTATTCGGCTGGTCGATCAGCCTCAGCCATACCCACGAACATGCTGTTGCACTTGCGGTTGTGCTCCAACATGGCGAAGACAGTGATTGAACCAGAAAAACAGGACCCATGACGGATCAAACCCTTTCCCCCGGGATGAGCATTGAGGACAGCAAGGTGGTCACTGAAGATGATTTAGCACTTCATCTTGGCAGCGGCTCCCTGGAGGTCTATGCGACCCCCGCGATGGTCCGTTTTATAGAGCTGACATGCCGCAAATTGATCGAGCCAAAGCTTCCAGCGAGTCAATCGACCGTTGGCGTGGAAATCCACGTGAAACATCTTGCGCCCACACCGCTGGGCGGGGAAGTCCGCGTCCGGGCTGAAATCACCGAGATTGAAGGTAGCCTTATCCGTTTCCAAGCCGAGGTCTGGGACACAGAGGAGAAAATAGGTGAAGCCGATCATCAGCGCGCCGTGATCGACGTTGCCCGGTTTCAAAAGCGCGTGGCGCAGAAATCCGGTGCAAATTGAGCCCGGGCGACCCCCTGCACCCATAAATTCATAATCCCACCGGTTTGAGCGAAACTTCTCCTTTTTTGTTTCTTTTTAAATTTAATGCAGATTTGATTCTGCATAATCCTGGCACCTGATTGTAGAAGCAGGTTAGGGGCAAAAGGCCAGCGCAACATCCTGCGAATGCCGCGCAGGAAAGTGAGGGGCAGGTCATCACGCCTGGTCTATTTCATCCCCATTCTTATAGCAAATATCCTTTCCATTATGTGACTCAAAGCTAGTTGGGGTGAGGGGCGAGGGTCGTTTCTAACGCAAGCTCTCCCTTCAGGGCATGGTGATCGCTCAGGTGAGACCACTGTTTCTTCATCTCATTGGCATTTTTATGACACATACGTTTAGCGTTTGCCATGTCTACTTTGACGGATGTCCGTCACAATGTTATACTTCTGACCGATCCCGCCGGGTATCATAACTTGGCGGGAAAAATTTCGCCCAGAAAGGGCAAATACACACGTCCCCAGACCAATCTGGGCGTGCCGGTGGGCCAGCCGGTTCCGGATTGGGTCGATGGTGGCGGAGGTATAACGCATAGGAGGTTACCCCATGGCCGTTGTAAGTATGAAAGCCCTGCTCGAGACAGGGGTCCACTTCGGGCACAGAACACGTAAGTGGAACCCGCGCATGAAGCCCTATATCTTCACCGAACGAAACGGTATTCACATCATCGACCTTCAGCAAACCCTCGAGGCGCTAGAGGAAACATATGCCCTCGTGCGAGATACGGTGCAAGAGGGTGGAGCGGTGCTGTTTGTGGGCACAAAGCGTCAGGCTCAGGAAACGATCGAACTTGAAGCCACACGCTGTGGTATGCCGTACGTCAACTTGCGTTGGCTGGGTGGAACTCTCACCAATTGGCGAACCATCAGGAGCCGTATCGATGAACTTGAAAATCTCGAAAGACGTCGAGATGAGGGTCAATTCGAGCTGCTGACAAAACGTGAAGCTTTGAGTATGACTCGCAGGATCGATAAGCTTGAAGGACGGCTCGGTGGAATTCGCGAGATGAGATCGCTCCCCAGCTTGCTGTTCGCTGTGGACGTACGACAAGAAGCTACCGCGATCCACGAAGCGAATCTACTCAAGATCCCCGTGGTCGCACTCGTCGACACCAACTGCGATCCCTACGTTGTGGATTATGTCATCCCTTCAAATGATGATGCCATCAGAGCGATCAAATTACTCGCCTCAAAGATGGCGGATGCTGTTCTAGAAGGGAAAGCCCTGCGAAAGGACGAAGAGCAAGAAGTGGATGGTGCGCCCTCAGATGTCGCACTGGATGCCATGGTAGGGACTGAGATGACCGATGAGGAACTTCTGGGCGAAGCGACACTCGCCAAGCTCCAGAGCGGTGAATTCGGTGAAGGAGAAGCTGAAAAAATCGCGGAGGATGACTCTGGTAAGAAGCCTGAATCCGCTGATGAGGCGGACGATCCTTCAGCGGTAGAAGCTCCTGAAGCAGACGTCGAGGAGTCAGAAGAAACCGATGAAACAGTTTCCTCTGAAGTTGCAGCCGACGAAGAAACCGGTGAAACAGTTTCCTCTGAAGATGCAGCCGACGTAGGTACCGAGGAAGCAGTTGCCTCCGAAGATGCAGCCGACGAGGGTGCCGATGAAACAGTTTCCTCTGAAGTTGCAGCCGACGAAGAAACCGGTGAAACAGT
>CBDVCG010000453.1:0-2395 GCA_965372425.1 uncultured Anaerolineales bacterium | reverse complement strand
GGTTGAGGGGCAGACACTCTCGCAGCGACCACACTGGACACAGGTGTCGAAGGAGAGCAGGGGTTGTGTGGCGAATTCATCAATTTCACCAGTTCCCAATTTTTCAGTATTCTCGATATCCTCGATGGGTTCGAGCTCACCAAGCGGTCGGTCAGGTCTTATGACGATGTTGATGGGCCCTGTAATGATGTGCCGAAGTTTTGTGAAGGGAAGACTGGCTACAAAAACCAGACCGGCGACCGTGTGTGACCAGAAAAGAACGCCGTGAATCGGTGCGTCAGCGGCGACGATGACACCCGCGCTGGAAAGACCAAGTGCAAAGAGATTTCCAAGAGGGGAAAATGCGCGCCAGGCTGGATTGGTGGCCATGAGTCTCACGGCTTCGGAGAAAAATCCTAACAATGTAACTAAAGCCAGCAGTGCGAGGATGTACCAATCCTCCCATCGATTGATGAGGTAGGAAGGCTTGAAAAAAGCCCTGCGGGCCACGGCCATCGTGATGCCGACCAGGATCATGATGCCGGCAAGATCCATGACGAACTCGAAACCCAGATAGACGGTCCCCAATGGCCACTCGATGATGAAGGGCGTAAATAGTGGGTACTGCAGGAGGTTCACGATCGTTCCAAGGATTTGAACCGTCATCCCCCAAAAAATCAGGATATGCATGATCCCGGGATACGCACGCTTGAGAACTCGATCCTGAAGAACTGCATGCAAAAACAGTTCCTTGAACTCGTAAAGCCAGTGCGATAACCGGGACTGCTCCGATTTTTCATGTGCGGTGGGTGCGACGTCCGTGGTCACGCTTCACCGCCAATGTAGATGGTTCCATCCTCGACATAAACTGGAATAGATTCCAGAGGGGAGGGGGGTGGTCCGGAGATCACCGAGCCGTCCTTCGAGTTGAAATAGCCCTCATGGCAAGGGCATTCGATTTCGCGTGTGGATGTGTTGTAATCGACGATGCACGCAAAATGGGTACAAACGGCTGAGTATGCGACCAATCCGAGGTCGGGTAAATTGAGGACAAGTGCGGGATAACGTCCGTAACGAACTTTTCTGGATTCACTCTCGGCGATAGAGCCGGCAGGTCCGACTGCTACGGGTTCCGAGGGAACCTCTTCAAGGTTTTTCGGCCAGAAAAATGCGATGATGGGGCTCAAGACGACAGCTACGCCCGTCACCCCTAGAAGGGTGTTAAACGCCTTTATAAAACCGCGTCTTGTGATGTTAGTTTCTTCGGGAGGCATCGATCTCTCCTGCTGTCGAGTCATACGTTCTTGAGAATTAAGAAGATATCAGGGTATGAACCCTAATATGGTGAAGAAGGCAATGAATGCAAGGGCTGCTATGGAAATTATCCAACGAAAACGAACGGCCCGACGCGAATCTTCTTTCGAGTCGAAGAAGGGCCAGAGAATTAAGACCAGAAGAGCGAGTGTCGGGAGCAGTACGCCAAGAGTCTTGGAGACATATTGCAAGATCTGGTAAAGAAACAGGAAATACCATTCGGGTTGTGTGTGAGCTGGAGTGTTCATGGGATCCGCAGGTGCTTCTAATCCCAGAGGGTTGATAAGACCAATGATGCCGATTATTCCCATGATGATTAGAATACCGACAGCAACTTTAGCCTCGGTCGTAATATGATCCGGGTAGAATGGAATGGTCTTATCTTCTGGACTTTCGTCAAAATCAGCCATAGATCCATCCTTGATGTGATTTAAAGTGGCTTTGATATCCCCTGACGGCGGACCATTAGGAAATGCGCGCCCAATACGGCGATGATCACAACAGGGAGCGCGAGCATATGTACGGCGTAGAACCGACTGAGCGTGATCCCGGTAACATCCCAACCCCCGCGCAAAAACACGAGGATGATGTCACCAATTTGCGGAACCGCTCCTGCAATTTCCGTCGCAACAGTTGTGGCCCAATAGGCGCGCTGATCCCACGGAAGCAGATACCCGGTGAGGCCAAAGGCCATGGTGATGATGAAAAGAAATACGCCGCTTACCCAATTCAGCTCGCGCGGCGGCTTGAAAGCGCCATGGATGAAAACTCTCAGCATGTGTGCAACCACGAGGACGACCATCGCATTTGCCGCCCAATGATGTATGGTCCGAATAGCAGCGCCAAATAAGACTTCGTTCTCGATGAAGAGGATGCTTTCGTAAGCAGCCTCCGGTGTGGGTTTGTAATAGAACGCGAGCAGAGTCCCGGTGAGTGCCTGGATGAGGAACAGTGTGAATGTAATGCCGCCGAGGCAGTACATCCAGCGGGTTGAGAACAGCGGGACTGGTTTTGAGAGGATTTTATTAATCGGCTCGACGATTTCATATCGATCGTCCAGCCAGCTCACAGCTCTAGCCCATAAGGGCTGCCACTTCTTTCG
>CBDVCG010000452.1:0-2397 GCA_965372425.1 uncultured Anaerolineales bacterium | reverse complement strand
GGATGAGTTCCGCTACATGGTCCAGCATCCCGGTCCCTCCCCGGATTTTTCAAAGTGGTGCGTGGATATGCAGATCAAGTGGATCGGCGTGGACGCCGTGAGCGCGGATCATCCCATGAACACCATCATGCGCATCTGGCATCCGAAAACGTTCGAGGAAGCCAATCGCAAGCTTGAGGAAGATTTCGGGGAGGATTGGGATGAGATGTACCCCCTGGATAAGTACTATCAGGACATGCACTTAAATCTTTTCCCAAAACGCATCGTCCATGCCGAAAATCTGGGGCTGGACATCACCAACGCCGAAAGCGGAAGATACTACATTGGGTGCTACGTGCAGAAGGCGATCGAAGCCGAAACGATGTGGGGCCGTTTCGTAGCTTTCAAGGAACGGGAGTAAGCACAAACCTCCAGCATGATCCTCATCACAGGCGCTGCGGGAAAAACCGGCCAGGCTGTCATTCGTGCGCTCAGTAAGAGAGCCGAAGCCGTGCGCGCCCTGGTTTTCCGCGCTGAACAGGTTCCCATCGCTGAAGCCAGCGGCGCCAGCGAAGTACTTGTTGGGGATATGCGTGACGCTTCCACCATACCTGATGCGTTCACGGGTATCCGCGCCCTCTACCACATACCTCCGAATATGAGCGCTGATGAGATATCCATCGGACGGAATGTCATCACGCTCGCGAGATCTTCTGCTGTGGAGCACTTTGTCTACCATTCCGTTTTCCGTCCTCAAATCGAAACTATGCCTCACCATTGGCGGAAGATGCGAGTTGAAGAAATGCTTTTCTCCTCCGGGCTCGTATTCACAATCCTGCAGCCCACGGCATATATGCAGAACATCCTTGGGGGTTTAGACCAAATCCAGAAGGATGGGCGCTACCGAGTTCCATACGGGACGGATACGACCACGAGCCTCGTCGACCTGGAGGATATCGCCGAAACTGCGGCGATCGTCCTTTCTGGGGATGAGCATGTTCATGCTACGTACGAACTGATCGGCATGGATGCCGTCTCACAAGATGAGATCGCTCGGATTCTTGGCGAGACTTTAAGCCAGGACATCCATGCTGAAACACAGCCGTTAGATGCATGGGCGCGCGATGCCCGTTCTGCAGGCCTGGGTGAAAAGCAGATCGATGGCCTGGTAAAGATGTTCCAATATTACGAAGGTTACAATTTCAAAGGAAATTCACACGTACTAAAAGATCTTCTCGGTCGAGAGCCAACGAGATTACGCAAAGTCATCATACGTGAGATTTCACAGCGTCACGCCCGATAAGTTGATATCATGTAAGGGAACTAGCGTGCGCAATTAGATACGCGCTTTCGCTAAACAGCAAGAAGGGATAGGCCGCATGAAACCTGCGCCATTTGAGTATCATTCGCCCGCGTCGATCGACGAAGCCTTGAACCACCTTTCCGAACACGGCTATGATGCCAAGCTCCTCGCTGGCGGTCAAAGTCTGATCCCCATGATGAACTTCCGGCTGGCTGAACCATCGATCCTCATCGACCTGAACCGCATCGATGCGCTCGCCTACATAGAGCCCAATGGGAAGGATGGATTGCGGATCGGGGCGATGACGCGGCATCATGCCCTCGAAACTGATCCCCGGATTGCCGAATATGCCCCCCTGCTCTATGAGGTCATGCCTCTCATCGCCACCCCGCAGATTCGCAGTCGGGGGACCATCGGCGGCAGTCTGGCGCACGCGGATCCATCTGCCGAGCTTGCGACGCTCAGCGTTGCTCTGGATGCGGAGTTCCTCCTACGAACCAAGGACAAATCCAGAACTGTCCCGGCCAAGGATTTCTTCGTGGGTATGTTCACAACGCTTCTCGACCCCGATGAGATGCTCGTCGAGATCACATTTCCGTCAATGGACTCCACTACAGGTTGGTCCTTGAAAGAGATCGCTCGAAGAACCCACGATTTCGCGCTTGTGGGTGTGGCAGCATTGGTGACCCTGGGCGATGGAGACACATGCGAGCAAGCCAGGTTGGTGTTCATGAGTGTCGGCGACGGCCCTGTGGAAGCTCCCCTGGCTTGTGAGATGCTCACCGGTCAATCGCTTTCGCTAGAGATGTTTGAAGCCGCTGCAGAGAAGGCTTCAAGTGAGGAGATCGATCCTGGTGGTGATATCCACGCCTCGGCAGATTTCCGGCGTCATTTAGCAAGGGTCCTGACAGTTCGTGCGCTCGAGGAAGCCTTCAGTCGTGCAAAAAACGGACGAAACTGATATGACGGTTCTCAAGATTCTTATCAAAATTCTCCCCACTCCGAGGTGGTCAAGATGAAGAACAACCACAATATGGTCGTCACCGTGAACGGCACGGTATACGAGCGAGAGGTTGAACCCCGGCTGCTGCTGAGCGATTTCATCCGGCATGATC
>CBDVCG010000451.1:0-2400 GCA_965372425.1 uncultured Anaerolineales bacterium | reverse complement strand
CTCCCAGCAAGAAGTACTTCAGAGATGATTCTTCTGACTGCGGCTCAGGACGGGCAAATCCGGCCAGGACGTACAGAGGGATTGATAAGAGCTCGAGCGCCAGGAAAATCATCATCAAGTCGCCCGCCGAGGCCATCAACATCATGCCGCTGATGCTGAAAAGCAGCAGGACATAATATTCCCCACGTTCAATCCCTCTCCGGCGGAGATAATCATAGGCTTGTGAGATGGCAATTATTCCGAGGACCAGGAATAGGACCTGGAAGAAGGATGAAAAACCGTCCTGAATCAACATCCCGTTGAAGAGCGTCGATTCAATCCCGATTCGTGCGACTGCCGCTCCGAACGCGATCACCAAACCCAGCGCGGCTAGCGCCGCGGTGATCCCTTTGCGACCTTGTGGGACGAAAAGGTCGGCGATCAAAAGAATACATGCCCATGCGACGACAATGATGATGGGTAGTATGGCGAACAATTCTTGTGAAATCATGGCCTATCTCATCACCATAGCAGCGGTTTGTAACCCTTCCACAAGTTTCTCCACCGAGGGTCCCATCAAATCAAAAAATGGGGCCGGGTAAAGGCCTATCCAGAAGATAAGGATGATCAAGGGCACGATCGTGATGATCTCACGCCAATTGATGTCGTGCAGCACCTTGTTTTCTTCCTTATCCAACTTCCCTAAAAAGAGTTTTTGGAACATCAGCAGGAGGTAAATCGCGGCCAGGATGACGCCCATCGTCGCAAATATGGCATACAAGCTCGACCCAAGCGCCACGGATCCAAATGAACCTAGCAAGATGGTGAACTCACCCACGAATCCATTCAAGCCCGGCAACCCCATCGAAGAGAGTACAACGATGAGCGTAAATGCTGCATAGATGGGCATAATCTTCCACAATCCACCGAAAGCATCCATCTCCCGTGTGTGTCTGCGCTCGTAAATCATGCCGACGATGAGGAACAATGCCCCCGTGCTGATACCGTGATTCACCATCTGTAGAATGCCGCCCTGTATGCCCACAAGGTTCAGCGCAAACAATCCCAGCACCACAAAGCCTAGATGGCTCACGGACGAGTAAGCCACAAGTTTCTTGGCATCCTTTTGAGCGTAGGAAACCATGGCGCCATAGATGATCCCGATGACGGCAAATAGAGCCAACCAGGGCGCCAGATTGATGGATGCATTTGGAAATAGTTGAAGGTTGAGGCGGACAAAACCATAGGTGCCCATCTTTAGCAGCACGCCGGCGAGGATGACGGAGGCAGCCGTGGGAGCTTCAACATGTGCATCGGGCAGCCAGGAATGCAGCGGCCACATCGGCACTTTGATCGCAAACGCTGCTGCGAAAGCCAGGAACAGCCAGAATTGAAAGTCTGGAGGGATATTCGCATTTGCGACCAGATCAGGTATCGAGAAGGAGCTGAACTCCAGGCCCAGCCATAAGATGGCTAAAAGCATTAAGAGTGATCCCGCCATGGTATACAGGAAGAACTTAATTGCTGCGTAGATCCTGTTACTTCCACCCCAGATTCCGATGAGGAAATACATGGGGATGAGGGTGAATTCCCAAAAAACATAGAAGAGGAACAGATCCTGCGCGAGGAACACGCCCACCATCCCGATTTCAAGCAGCAGGAAGAAAATCATGAATTCCTTCACGCGCTCATTGACCGCAGACCAGGTTGAAAGGATGGAGATGGGTGTAAGGAATGTCGTCAAGAGGACAAGGAGAATACTGAGACCGTCTACGCCGAGGAAATATTCTATCTGCACCCCCCCAATATTGAACCAGGGAACTCGCACAATCATTTGCAGATCCGGATTGGTTTTGTCAAACATGGACAGCATGTAAAGAGAGATCACAAAAGCCGTCAACGATGTGATCAGAGCCGCCCAGCGGATGGCACCATGACGTTTTCGCGGGATGATGGCGATCACCAACACCCCAATCAACGGTGCGAAGGTTACCCAGTTTAGGATCGAGAGCGGTGCATTCATAGGCAAATCCTCGGCCAACATTATCTAAAGATGAAATAGCTCAGTATTAAGAGTCCTCCCGCCAGAATCGCGAGAGCATAATTCCGTACATATCCTGTCTGCAGCACACTTAACCTGGTGGCGGCTCCTTTGGTGACATCCGCAAGACCATTCGCAACGCCATCGATGAAGCGCAAATCGAACGTCCAGGCTAACCAATACGAGAGCGAGCGGTACGTCTTCGCAAGAACCGTGTCGTGGAACCAATCGTGCCAGAAACGCCAATCCACAACATCAGCGAGAAACTGGGAAAGCTTCACATAAGGACCAACACACAGGAGCTGATAGAGTTCATCCACCCACCAGTTGTTTTCCATCCCGGTGAATATCGGCCCTAAAATTCTGCGTAATGGATCGGG
>CBDVCG010000450.1:0-2401 GCA_965372425.1 uncultured Anaerolineales bacterium | reverse complement strand
ATGCGGTCGATTGCTGAGGCAGAGGAGCGCTTCCGTAACGAAATCTTGGAAGGACTGCTGTCTTCAATGCCTGATGAGCGCGACCGGGCTATCCAGCTATCCAACGATGTGGGAAGCCGCCTCTTGCCTCCATATGCAGTTATCCTGGTTGGTCCCGATTCTCCCAGTGGGACGACGCTAACGAAGGTTCAGAGCATCTAAAAGCGTAATATCGACTCAAGTTTGCATCTTTCTGAAAGGTACATCCGGGCTGTCGAACCAGATACATCCTTCTGGTATCAAGGTCCCCGCTTGGTTGTATATTTTCCCATCTCAAAATCTAAACTCGCCGCGAGTCGGACAAACCTGATCGATGACTTGCAAACTGTCTGTGAACGCATTCGAGTCGAGAATGAACCATATACAGTTTCTATGGGAATAAGCCCCGCAGTTAACGCTCTCGACGATTTCCGTCTCGCATACGAATGCGCCAGGCAAAGCCTTGAGATCGGATCTCCGCTGGAAACAAAAGACACCTGCCGGATCACCCATTACGAGGATCTTGGATTATTCAAGATCGTCTCAATTGCAGAGAGTCTTACAAGTTTAGAGCGTTTCTGTTATGATGCCATCGGCTCTCTGCTGGTCTATGACCGGGAAAATGATACGGAACTGGCGTCAACTTTGCGTATCTTTCTGGAGCAAAATCAAAATTCCACTAAGACCGCAAAGCTACTCTATATCCACTACAACACACTTAGATACCGGCTCGAACGGATTAAAGCGGTCCTGGGTGATGTACTTGAGAATCCACAGCAACGTCTTGAGATTGAACTTGCACTCCAACTTTATCCCTTCGTTAAACGACCGAGATCCGAGTAAAAGAGCTTTTGAATACAGTACCCTTATGAGCGGGGGGAATGTCCGCAAGAAAACATCCATTCTTCATCTCTTTCGAAATTATTACGTGCATTGTTAAGTTTACACAAGTCCCTGTGTGAAATGTAGCAAGTTTTCATATTCCCAACAACCCCTACAATTGTTACAATAATCACAGATAGTCAATGGGACGAGAAGGTTATTCCCACACTTAAGGTGGAGGCAGGATGTCGGAGATCGTTGAAGTTGGTCGTCCAGCAGAGCGTGAGCCTTTTCTGCGCGTAAAAGGGCTAACGAAAAAATTCCCCGGAATTCTCGCTAACGATTCTATCGATCTGGACATCTTTCAAGGAGAGGTCCACGCACTTCTAGGCGAAAACGGGGCAGGGAAAAGCACGCTCGTTAAGTGTATGTACGGGTTTTATCAACGAGATTCTGGTGAGATCATCATTGATGGCGAACCGGTTGACATCCGCACCCCACATAATGCACGCGAGCACCAAATCGGCATGGTCTTTCAGAACCTGACGCTCATTCCGGCATTAAGTGTTGTTGAAAACATCGCGCTTTTCCTCCCGGACCTGCCCCCAACCCCGGATCTAAAATCCATCGCACAAAAATTAACTGATCTAGGAGCAAGGTATCACCTGGAGGTTGATCCCTGGGCGCTGGTCAAAGATTTATCTATTGGACAGCAACAGAAAGCCGAGCTCTTAAAATTGCTCATGGCAGAATCCCGCATTCTGATCCTCGATGAACCTACGCGCGTCCTTGCTCCGCATGAAATTGAAGGATTCTTTCAAGTTCTTGAGCAGCTGGTAAATGATAATTTTGCTGTCATTCTAATCACACACAAACTAAATGAAGTCCTGGAATGCGCGGATCGCATCACAGTATTGCGCGAAGGTCGTGTTGCTGGCAAACTATCTGGATCCGAAGCAAACCAAGAAATACTAGTCAAGATGATGTTCGAGAAAGAGATTTCTGCTCTTAATCTCAAGCAGAAAGGCGAGCAGACAGCAACGAAAGTGCCCATCTTGGAGCTGCGCCGTGTTTCGACGCAAGGTGAAGGTGCTGAAACAAGCTTAGAAGAGATTGATCTTGAGATTTGCCAAGGTGAAATCGTTGGTATTGCCGGTGTTTCAGGAAACGGTCAAAGAGAATTGGGTGATGTCATTCTGGGCACAATTAAGTGTATTGGGGGTACGAAACATCTCTACGGCAAGGATGTCACAAACCGTTCGATTCGACAGCTGCGCAGGAGTGGGATCAGTTTCATCCCAGAGAACCCACTGACGATGGCCGCCATTCCTCAAATGACGGTCCTCGAAAATATGGCGGTGACGAATTCAAGACGATACTCACGCTACGGGGGATTGTTGATGGATTGGCAAGCTGTCAAAGACGACGCAGAAGAAGCCATGAGGCAAATGGGGTTTTCTTTCTCATTGTATGGACCCGTAAAATCACTCTCGGGGGGGAATTTGCAGCGTATGGTCATTGTGCGTGAGATGTCTCATGAACCGCAGCTGATCATCGCCTC
>CBDVCG010000449.1:0-2413 GCA_965372425.1 uncultured Anaerolineales bacterium | reverse complement strand
CCCCGGGGATTTTCTCCAAGGGGGATCTGGATAGACGAAAAAGCGAACAAGATTTGTAGATCTATGCTATACGCCTATTTCCGTTGACCCTCGATTGAACCGGATGCTATAATCGATGCACTTAGGAAAGGTTGACGAAAGTGATGAGTTCCAATACGAATCCCAATCCAGGGAGACATCGGGCGGGAGGCTTATCGACCTCTTGAGGACAAACACGTAGAGTCCTACCGCCGCCCGAAGTAACCACTTCCGGCGGCGTATTTTTTGAGGTGTGGAGGCAAGATGTACAGAACACACAATTGCGGCGAATTGAGAGCCGAGCAGGTTGGGGATGAGGTCACGCTCGCGGGCTGGGTGAACCGACATCGCGACCATGGCGGGATCAAATTCCTCGATCTTCGTGATAGAAGCGGCATCGTTCAGGTCATGGTGAATCCTGACCTTTCAGAAGATGTTCACGAGGCTGTGCAGGAAATTAGAAATGAGTGGGTCGTTCAGGTCGAGGGTGTGGTGCGGAAGCGCCCGGAAGGCATGGAAAACCCCGATCTCCCTACAGGACAGGTCGAGGTGGAGATCAGGAAATTAAAAGTCCTGAATCAGGCTAAGACGCCGCCATTCGTGATCAACGAAGATTCTGAAGTTGACGAGATGATCCGGCTCAAATACCGGTATCTCGATCTTCGCCGTGAGAGGATGAAGCGCAACATCAAGCTGCGTCATGATGTCGTGAAGTTCATTCGAGATTTCCTTGTGGAGCGAGGATTTTGGGAAATTGAGACGCCGATCCTCTTCAAAACCACCCCAGAAGGCGCACGAGACTATCTCGTGCCTTCGCGCGTCCACCCGGGTGAGTTTTATGCCCTACCGCAATCACCTCAACAACTGAAGCAATTGTTGATGGTCGCTGGAGTAGAACGTTACTTTCAGATTGCACGTTGTTTTCGGGATGAGGACCAGCGCGGAGATCGTCAGCCGGAATTCACCCAGCTCGACCTTGAAATGTCCTTCGTGGAGCGAGAGGACATCCTGGCGATTGCAGAGGAGCTGTTTACAGACCTCGTCGAGACCCTCTGTCCGGACAAACGGCTGCTGGCAAAACCCTGGCCTCGTTTGAGCTATGATGAAGCGATCGATCGTTTTGGGGAAGACCGCTTCGACATGCGGTTCGGTCTTGAGTTGAAGGATATCTCCGATCTCGCCGTTGGTTCAGGGTTTAAGGTGTTTGAGGGCACGATAGAAGCGGGTGGCATGGTCCGGGGGATCAACGCGAAGGGGTGTGCGGGGTTCAGCCGCCGTGAGATCGATGAGCTGACCGAATTTGTAAGCGAATATCAAGCGAAAGGACTTGCCTACCTTGCTATTGAACCAGGTGGGAAGATGCGTTCGTCCTTTGCGAAATTCCTGGACGAAGATCGACTGAAGGACATCATCAAACGCATGGAAGGTGAAGAGGGGGATCTGCTTCTTTTTGTCGCTGATCAGAAGGAGGTTGTTAACGGTGCCCTATCCAGGCTGCGGGAACATCTGGGCGCCCGCCTTGAGCTGGCAGCCCCGGACGTACTCGCCTTCTGCTGGGTCATCGACTTTCCTTTGTTCAACTGGAATGAGGATGAGGGGCGCTGGGACCCGAGCCATCATCTCTTCACGTCACCGATGCCGGAAGATGTCGAGGTTCTTGACTCGGATCCAGGGAAAGCGCGCGGGCAGCAGTATGATATGGTCGTTAATGGATACGAGACCGGAGGAGGCAGCATTCGAATCCACAATCGTCAACTGCAGGAAAAAGTATTTTCCCTCATAGGGTTAAAAGAAGAGGTAGCCAAAGAGCGCTTTGGTCATATGCTCGAGGCGTTTGAATACGGTACGCCGCCTCATGGGGGGATTGCCCCGGGCATCGACCGGCTCTGTATGTTGCTCGCCGGGGAACCAAATATTCGAGAAGTGATTGCATTTCCGAAGAATCAGGCTGCCAGAGATGTCATGGCGGGAGCGCCTTCTCCGGCAGATGCAGAACAGCTTAAAGAGCTCCATATCAAGCTCACCAACGTTAAAGAATCGGGCTGATATTGCCAATAGATATTGATCGTGGTATACCTGATAATGTCCCTGCTGTGTACGTGATGCAGCAAGAGATTTTGAGCCAACACTAACCATAGGGGGTCTGGAGTTCTGTGGAGTACGCGATAGGCTACGGCCAAGGCGGAGCCCACGGGCAAGATCCCGCCTGCGAAAGCAGGTTCAAAATCACGCAGCACACGGCATAGTGGGGCTTCTCTTATTCTGGCGGCAGATGAAGATCTGCCGCTTTTTTTGTACGCTCAGCATGGCCGATAGCTTGGAGGTGCAAATCCTCTGCGGACGTTGATCCGACGAACCGCAGGTCGAAGGCAACTGCGCTGGTGTGAACCTACGC
>CBDVCG010000448.1:0-2423 GCA_965372425.1 uncultured Anaerolineales bacterium | reverse complement strand
CACTGGCCATGGTCTCGGTTTCCGATTCCACGAATCGACCCCTTTTCTTATGCCAAGTGCCACTGGCACGCTGGCGGAGGGTATGGTCTCAAGCGTGGAGCCGGGGGTCTACATCCCCGACTTTGGTGGCATCCGCATTGAGGATGACGTTGCCGTGGGTAAGGATGCCCCCATATTCCTTTCCACGCCCCGCAAGCCCTGGTAGGCGAGGGACAAAAGTGAGGAAGAGGACGATGAGTAGCGAATCTCTTCGCTGGTCAATAACACAAGACGATCTGAGTAAATATACAGGTAAGGGGCCCGCGTTCGTCACCTTCGGTGAAACCATGCTGCGGGATACGCCTGCGGACACACAGCGAGCCGAGATGTCGCGGTTGATGCACATCTCGCTGGCTGGCAGCGAGTTCACCCTCGCGATGATGCTTTCTCGGTTCGACATCCCCTCGGCCTACATCACTCGTGTACCTGACAATCCTTATGGGTGGCTTTTGCGAGATACCGCTCGCGGGCAGGGTGTGAACACGGATTTCATTGTATGGGCATCGAAGACCGAGCTCATGGGAAGGTTTATCTACGAGATCGGGCGGACTCCGAGGAAGAATACTGGCTGGTATCAGCGCATGTACTCAGCAGCCAGTCGGCTGGACGTCGGCATGGTTGATTGGAAGGCTGCGCTGAAGGATTGCGAGCTGTTCCACACGTCGGGGATCTCCTTCGGTTTGGCCACGCACAGTGGCTACGATCGAAATTTCATGCTCCACACTTTTGAGGAGGCCATTGGTGCGAAACCGTCCGGCTGTCTGGTGGGGATGGACTTCAACTACCGGGCGACGCTTTGGTCGAAGGAAGAATGTACAGAAGCGATGACGCCGATGATCAAAGATCACGTTGACATACTCATCACAACCATCGAGGACATGGCGAAGTTGTATGGTTTTGGATGCGGACAGTACAGCGCTGAGCAAATTGATAAAGGCGATATCGGCTCCCTCGAAGATGATGATATCCGATCCTTCACGCAGGAGGTTGGTGAATACTTCAACACCAAGATCGTCGCCATTACGATCCGCTACCCGGATACCTTCGAACAGCACCGTTGGGAAACTGCTGCTATGGACAGCGATGGCTTCTTCTATCGCTCCCCGGCTATCAAGCCTGTAGTGCTGCTCGACCGCCTCGGCGGGGGGGATACCTGGAATGGTGGCTTCTATTATGGTTTGATGACGGAAGGGTTCAACCCGGATGGCATCGAAAAGGGGGTGCTGGTGGGCGACGCAGTGACTCGCATCAAGCAGACTCTCATGTTCGATTTGCCCATCGTGACAAAAGCCGAAACCCAGCAACTCATGATATCGGATGTATTGGGTGGCGGAAAACGCACCGCCCGTTAAACCTAAGAAATGGAGGAAAACATGACTTACCCCCGATCTTTTTCCCACATAGGACTCTCTGTGCCAGATCTCGATGCTGCGGTGAAATTTTATTCCGAGGTCTTCGGGTTCTACGTCATCATGCCCCCGACTCAGGTCAACGAGGAGACTGAGACAGCCATCGGCCTTATGTGCAACGATGTCTTCGGTGAGGGTTATGGCGGGTTCCGGATCGCACATATGGTCACCAGCGATGGAATCGGTATAGAACTCTTCGAGTTTCAAAACGCCGAGAAACCTGAAAACAATCTGGAATACTGGAAGACGAGCGTCTTCCATTTCTGTGTACAGGACCCTGATCTCGAGGGTTTGCTCGAAAAAGTCGTCGAGCATGGCGGCAAGGCGCGCATGCCCGTACGGGAATACTATCCCGGCGAGAAGCCCTATCGCATGGTGTATGTCGAGGATCCCTTTGGGATCGTATTCGAGATCTACAGCCACAGCTATGAGTTGACGTATTCGGCGGGCGCCTACCAGCATGACTCAGGATGAGGTCTTCCGTCGTTAAAAAAATCGATAAGCAGGAGTTTGGGCGATGCCCAGGTTCAAAGTCTATGTAAGTGATTACGACTATCCAGATCTCGATATTGAGCGCAGCATCCTTGAACCGATCGGCGCAGAGGTGATAGGCCTGCAGTGCAAGACTGGTGAAAACCTGGCTGAGTTGGCTGCGGACGCGGACGTGATCCTGCAGCAATATGCGAAGATCTATCGTGACACGATCGAGAAGCTGAAGAACTGCAAGGCGATATGTCGGTACGGAACCGGCGTCGACATCGTTGATGTGCAGGCCGCATATGATAACGGTATGATTGTCACCAACGTCCCAGATTACTCTATCGAGGAGGTCGGCGACCATACGATCACATTGGGCTTTATGCTCCTGCGCCGCATCCCGATGTACACACAGGCGGCACGCGAAGGACATTGGCATTGGAGTGCTTCGGATGGACCAATTTTTCGCTTCCGGGCATCGAGATGGGGCCTCATTGG
>CBDVCG010000447.1:0-2432 GCA_965372425.1 uncultured Anaerolineales bacterium | reverse complement strand
CGTCGGGTGGGATAATCTCCCTGATCTCAACATTTGTGACCTTTACGCCCCAGCGTTCGGTCACCTCGTCCAGCTTAACTCGTATCGTCTGATTGATGTGCTCGCGCTCAGAGAGCACATCATCAAGCAAGATGGAGCCGATGACAGAACGCAGGGTCGTCGTCGCCATCCCCTGGGCAGCAATCTCGAAGTTTCCGACCTTGATCACACTTTCCACAGCATTCACTATCTTGTAGTACCAGATGAAATCGATCGCGATAGTGACGTTATCCAATGTAATTGAGGTTTGGTGCGGGATCTCTCGTACTTGCTCACGAAGGTCAACCTTCACGCCTCGTTCAACAAAGGGGAGCAGCAACACCAGACCGGGACCTCGAGCGCCCACACAGCGACCCACTCGGAATACCACCAGCCGCTCGTATTCCTGAGCAATGCGAACTGCAAAGGCGACGATCGCCAGACCGATAATACCGACGGAGCCAACAAGACATGCGATTACGGTTGTGTCCATTTCTCCAACCTCCTGGTCTCAGAAATTATTCACCCTCGACCGGTTCAACCTTCAATATCAATCCATCTGCGCTGACCACTGTTACACGTTCTCCTACATCAACAAGGGTTTCTGCCCGTGCTGTCCACAGCTCACCATCTGCGTAAACGGCTCCAACGGGATCAAGGGGCGCCCGAACTTCAGCGATCTGCCCCAACACTCTCGAGGGATCAATAGAAGGCGCTGCACGTTGAGAGATCATGATTCCACGAATCGCCAACCAGAAGTATCCAACTGTCAGAACTGTTACTGTAATCGCTAAAAAGGGGTGTACTGCAGTGCCTTCGTCATCGATCCCGAACAGCAAGCTCGACCCCGCACTGAACGCCAGAGCGGAAAGTGCCACCCACAACTCCGGTTTTTCCTTCCGCAAGGCAATTACGAATAAAACAGCCCCTGCAAGGATAATGAGCAGCGCCCAAGAATTGAACTGGAGCACCAGTGTTGAAAGACCCACAATTGCAAATGCGAGGACGACCAAGATTTCGAGCGCGCCCGTTCCTGGTTGTAAGACGGCTAACACGGCCAGCCAGATTCCCGCCACGAGAATCAGGTAAATAATGTTCGCAAATAGAGGGGTTTCATAAAAAGTCATCTCACATCTCCTCGATTGCTCATTGCAAGTGTAGGCTACAAGAAGACTCTCAAGTTCAACTACCCTGAAGCCGACATCCAGCCGACATCCCGGATCCGAGGTGAAAACATCGATCGAGCTGTTTCCGGTGATGGGCAGAATGCTGGATGAACTTCATGGTTGGTGGCCGATCAAACCTGCTTTTCATACATACGATAGGTCTTATAAACCTCTGCTCCAAGCATCAGTGCCGCTCGGTTCATCATTTCGTTATCTTCAAGTATCCAGCTTGATTCAACCTTCGAATACCCCTTCCTGGCTGCGGTCTTTGCCGTTTCCAGGTACATAAGTGCATCCACGCCCACGCCGCGGAACTCGGGCAGCACACCCAATGCGATTACGCGCACCCAATCAACCTGTTTTCGCACTTTCCAATGCCAGATAAGCTTCAACAGGGTAAATAATTCAGGTGTCCCCGGTCGAGGGTATGCAAGCCTGAGCGGCTGATTGAGATCCGGCAGGGATAACGATGTACCGATGACCTCCCCTTCATACTCAACAAATAGAGCCAGGTCAGGATCGATGAACATCTTCAGGTCTTTCGCCAACTTGTCCAACTCTGGATCTGTAAAGGGTACAAATCCCCAATTTCTCTCCCATGAACTGTTGTAGACCTGCTTGAACAGCTCCACTTCGGCGTCGTATTCCTTCATATTCATGGCTCGGACGGTGAGTTTTCGGCGTTCCATTATTTTTTCAGTCACCCGCACAAGCTTGGGTGGGACATTTTCGATGAACTCCTGCAAATCGTTCTGATACGCCCAAGCATCCTTCGCCTTTTCGAACCCGGCCGCATCCAAGTAGCTCATATACCTGGGTGGGTTGTACGTCATGAGCGCTCGGGGTGAGTCATTAAAGCCATCCACCAACAAAAACGCCTCGTCATTTGTTGAAAATTGTGCTGGTCCCATGATGCTTTCATGCCCTGCCTCACGCACCCACTCTTCTGCTTTCGCTAATAGCTCAGAGGCAGCTTCGGGGTCGTCAAGGACTTCAAAAAAACCAAAGAAACCGATATTTACTTCCTGGAATGTGTTGTAGGCATCATTTGTAAATGCCGCGATCGTACCGACGATTTGATCCCCTCGCCAGGCCATAAAATATTCCACACGGGCGTGCTCAAAGAATGGGTTTTCCTCAATATTTAAAAATTTCAATCTGTCTGAAATAAGAGGCGGCACCCAATAGGGATCATCACGGTAAACTTCCCATGGAAATGTGATGAATTTCTTCAGTTCGCCCTCACCC
>CBDVCG010000446.1:0-2436 GCA_965372425.1 uncultured Anaerolineales bacterium | reverse complement strand
CTCTATCCCGGATACGTACCTATATCCTAAATAATCCGATGAAATGGGAAAATGATAGATATTTCCGTTGAAACGGCAGACATTTTCCGGTGATGATTGGGTAAAGACGACCTGGTCTCAACGTGTAAATGGGGCTTCGACAATTAATTCCGCTGAATTGGTCGCATCATCCCAACCATTCCCATGGGATTGATCATCGTTGTAGAGACGTTGCATGCAACGTCTCTACCCTCGGCGGCAATGTCCTCAATTTCGTCCCGGAAAGAGTCCTAATAAGGTCGAACGATCGTAGAGAAGGTGCCCTTAGAGGTGTTCCAGCAATATAGTTCGAAGCTGAGCAGCAATTTCCTCCGACGATCCCTGGAGGAATTCCTGACGGCGGTCTCTCACCTCCGCCTCGCGCAATCCAGTGACAATGGTGGGTGAGCCTGCGATGCCTATCTGTTCCTCATCCACGTCCAGCGCGTCTGCATCCCAGACGGATAGCTCTGCCTCACCAAACGCCCATTCCTTGCGCGGATATTCCATGAACCGAGGTTCGTTTGAAGCGGTCTTCACGGAGAGCACAACGGGAAATTCTGATTGAATGATCTCATATCCCCTTCCCGCCTCTCGACGAGCTGTGATTTTCATCTCACTTTGCTCAACTTTTATTTCACTTACCATGCTCAGTTGAGGTAGATCAAGCCATTCTGCGAGACCAGGCGGAACCTGACCGGTGGCCCCATCGGACGACTCTTCACCGCACAAAATCAAATCTGCGCCCCCAATTTTTTCAATCCCCTTCGCCAGCGTATACGTGGTTGCCAACGTATCCGCGCCCCCGAATTTGCGATCGCTCAGGAGGAAAGCCGCGTCAGCACCCATGGCCAGTCCAACCCGGAGATAATCTTCGAATAACGGAGGCCCCATGGACAGCAGACTTACCCTGGCGCCATATTCATCCTTGACCTGAAACGCCATCTCGAGCGCATTCATATCGGGAGGATTGATCTCTGAACGCACACCATCTCGAATGATAACCATCGATTCGGGATCCACTCTGATCTCTTCAGCTTTTGGAACTGCTTTAACACATACGATGATGTGCAGTTCACGCATGGGGTTCACCTTGGTGCTTTTGAAACTCCTTCAAGAGAAGCGGCATCAACTCATGGACGTCCGCCCGAATACAGTAATCAGAGTATTCAAAAATTGGCGCATCTGGATCGATGTTTACAGAGATGACCAGGTCGGCTTCCTGGATACCGACAATAAAATGAAACGCTCCGCTGATCCCAAAATTGACGGCAACTTTCGGTCGACAGATAACACCTGTCTGTCCAATCTGGCTTTGACGAGGCATAAAACCATCATCCACCGGGGGGCGTGTCGCTCCCACAGCCCCACCCCAGATTTCCGCCAGTTCCCTGAGCTCATCGAACTGCCCTTCGATCCCCCGACCACCGCAAACGAGAATCTCGGTTTTGGTCAGGTCCACACCCTCCTCGAGGACATTTTCAAGGATGCGGGTACGGATGTGTCTATCTTGGATATCAGGATGGAATCGTCGGATCTCGACCTGGTCCCTGCTCTCCATGGGAGTTGGTACAAAAACTCCCGGCCGGACTGTCGCCATCTGAGGTCGTCGTGAAGGAATTTCGAGATCCGCGAGTACGCCGCCGCCAAAACCGGTGACTTCGCTGATCAACACACCTCTGTCCTTGTCAATGTGGAGCTGATTGCAATCCGCATTCAAACCGGTCCGCAATCGCACGGCCAACCTGCCGGCGAGGTCCCGACCATTTGGTGTTGCCCCGAAAAGGAGGATGCTTGGATTTGCAGAAAGGATGGCTTGATGGGCTGCCGTTGTGAATGCCTCGCAGTCAAATTCCTTCAGCCCATGATGCTCTACGACCCATACCTCGTCCGCACCAAAGATTCGAGCGTCTTCAACAACTGCCTTAATGTCAGATCCCAGGATAAGGGCGATGACTCGCCAGCCACAAGCTCGCCCTAATTCATGTGCTTTTGAGAGAATCTCAAGCGAAACCGGGGAGATTACATCTCCAACGTGTTCAATATATGTCCAGATTTCGTCTTGAGAATCCTGTGGTCCGTAAACCGTCACTTTCAGCTTTGCCCCTCCCTTTGATCGGAATGAAGTTATGGTGAAGAGAGCGCATCGAGCACAATTTCTGCAAGGTCCTGCACGCGCATATTTGTGCCCTCGAGACTATTCAAACTGTCTTCCAGACATGTGGTGCAGAAAGGACATGCTGTAGCAAGGATGTCGACTTCCAGCATTCTTGCATCCATAATGCGAAGATCAGCAAATCGTTCACCCGCGGGTGTTTCCATCCCCATCCTTCCCCCACCCCCCCCACAGCACAGCGAAATATCCCGGCGTTAACATAGCTCGAAAAACTAGAGCCCGGCGCTTTACCCAAGCACAAC
>CBDVCG010000445.1:0-2448 GCA_965372425.1 uncultured Anaerolineales bacterium | reverse complement strand
CTCGTCAATTCCGTAATCCGGCGCGATTTGAACAACTGCTCTGACTATCTTCGCACCCCAACCTCGCCTTCGTAGTTTCGGGGCGACGAACACCGAGGCGAGCCAGTGTTTGTACCGCGGGAGCGAACTGATTTCGTTATAAATCAAGCTCGCAGTTCCAATGAGGTCACCCGACGCCAACGCCACGAATGCCAGGGGAAGTTTATCGATGTTCATCCGCTCATTGAGTCCCTCAGAGAATTGCCCGACCGTCCTCCCCTCAACTTCATCTCCCCACTCTTCGAAGAACCACGCGCTGATCTGATCTACATAGGTTGGGTATCGAGCCAGACATGAGAAGGTGAAATCCGATTGAGCATCGTCGTTCATAACGTTCCTATGTCGTCAGATTTTATTCCGCCCTATCAGATTAATGAGTTCTGCTCTTGCTCAGGATTTAAACGTTCGAGAAAGCCAGGATTGTGCCTGCTCCCTGTAAAGTTTTATTTGTGAGCGGCTTGACTTCGTATCCCAGATCACCAAGCTCTCTCAAGGAATCCTGATGAAGTCTGTCGCTGTGAGTCTCCAGGAATAACGTGGGATGGTAGGTTGTAAGGCAATTCGAGGCGCCGTGGAGAACTGCGAGCTCGGCCCCTTCAACATCGATTTTTATGAACTGCGGAGGTTTAATTTTTTCCTGAGCAATAAGCTCATCCAGATTGAACAGCTTCACCCTGGTTTCACCCTGATCGGAGATCTTGCCCATAGAGCGGCTTGGACCGAATTTAAAATAGGCATCCCCACTTCGATCGGCTACCGCGCCTTCGAAAACAGTCACATTTTGAATAGAATTCATCGCCAGATGTTGCTGTAAGTAGGTTAGATTTTTCGGATGGGGCTCAAATGCATAAACGTGCCCATGCGGGCCCACAAGCTCGGACGCCAGCATCGTGTAATAACCGACGTGAGCTCCGATATCATATACGATCGATCCCTGTGTGATCGTCTCCTCAAACACACGGCGGGGGGCATATTCGTAACTGCCGAGCCAGCATCCGTGGTCACTCGAACCAGCGATCCAGCGTTTTCCACGCATTCTCCCTTGCAGGATCGGCATTACTGCACGATCGGGGATAAGGCGTAGCGGGAAACGCAGCAATCGCCCCATAAAGGATTTTGCGGACATCTTGGAGAAGTTCAAACGTTCACCTTTCTGGAGAAATTCCTGGCGCTATTGTAGCTTTTTGAAATCTCTGTTGTTCAAATCAGGGAGTTTTAAATGCACCGTCTTTTTCGCTCGACCTAACGGCATGCTTCAATATCAAAGAGCCAACGGATCCCCGATATAGGATCCTCAACCGCTGCGAGGCGCTCAACACATGGGTTGTCAAATGATGTATTCGTTCAACACATATGAGACGGTTTAAATTTGAGCCAAATCTCAATGATATTCATAAAGATACTCTGTCGGTGTTTTCAAATCAAGCGAACGATAAGACCGAACGGTCTTAAGGAAAGGGTTGCCTCGAAGGTGCATCAAGGCTTGGGCTGGACCTTGACCTGAGACATGATGGTCCCATGTCTCAGCACCTCATACAAGACATCCCAGCCGGCATAGAAATTTGGGTTCATGAGTCCACGACCACATACGATGGCGAAATCAGGTGTTTCAGAGCCTCCTTCCGGACGGATAACGAGGTCATCTCGGGCAAATGTCTCAGCTGCGTGGTAAGGTCCCCAGGCATAGATGAGTGCACCCTCCGGGGCCTCCTCATTTAAATACTCCATAATCTCGCGGTAGGAAGTGCATGTAAAGTCCATCGCATATGATCCAGTCGCTCCTGGAACACCTCCAACAAGTGCATTGTAGTAAATGACTTAATAGGGATGGTATCGAAAAATGTGAACAATTCCCGGAATAAGGATGAGCAACGCAAGAATGATCTGCAACGCCTCTTTTCGGATTAACACCTGCGCCCGCATCCATGCGTATCCAGCCAACATTAGAATAGGCGGGGTCATGAATATCAGATGGCGGAAATTACCATACAGATTTAGACCGAATACAATTTGAGAGAAGAACGGCACTGACAACCAGATCAGGATAATTATTACCAGATTGCGATCGATCTTTCTTTGAACGGCTGCCCATGCACTTAGAATCAACCCGAAGGGAAACAAGAGCACAACGGGCTCGGTGAATTGGATGGTGAGCAGCTCGGGCAAATAACGACTTGGCAACGAATCCGACCGAATAAATTCAGCCCGAAAGAAGACTTCATGGACGTCAAAATCGAGCGAAGAAAACATGCGCTCAAGATATCGAGAGATCGGGTCTCCCCACAAGGCTGACCAAGTGAGATAGCTTGTCAAGAACGCGACAATACAGATGAGACTTAGTGCGGGCAATGAACGCCAACGATGCCGCAGGAAGAAGTAGCCTCCAATCAGCATAAATGCGAAAGGTCC
>CBDVCG010000444.1:0-2457 GCA_965372425.1 uncultured Anaerolineales bacterium | reverse complement strand
GTGTGCGACCTGCTGGATCAGCTCACCAGCGTACCCACTTCGATAAATGTCTCCTGCAGAGAGTGCAGTTCTTCATCACTGGCCAGACCTTCGATGGTGATAATTTCTGCACCATGCGCTCTTGGCGCTGGCACCAAACATGCCATCACCGCCATCCCGTCAAGGAACACCGTGCACGCGCCGCACTCACCTTCAGCGCAGCCTTCCTTGGTTCCGATAAGCTCGCCTTCCTCACGAAGCAGACGGAGAAGCGATTTTCGATATCCTGTAGCAAATGAGAATCGCTTTCCATTAATGGTCGTGACGATGGGTTCTTGACCATTGTGCTCGGTTGAAATATCTCTTGACTGCATAATCTGGTATTCACCCGGTCCCCAGAGGGTAACGGGGTCTTTTGGAAACGACGCTTGCTCTTCCCCCTGGGCAATGGCGCGTAACCCCCGCCTTGTGCAGGTGTCGACCATGTCACTGCGATACTGCGCTGAGCTGCGCAAATCATCGATCGGTTGTGCTGCTTGAGCCGCAAGCGCAGCAGCATCATCGATGACGTCAGAAGAAAGTGTTTTGCCAACGAGGTAGGATTCCGCCTTCTCCGCGTGGATGATCGTAGGCGCTACCGAGCCGAGCGTTATGACAGCACGCTGGACAATCTCATCCTGCATTTCGATGAGCACTGCCGCATTGATGACCGCAATAGCCTGGACTTGTCGCAAACCCAGCTTGATAAAGGTGCTGCGTGCATTCTCACCTGGAATCGGGAAGGAGATTGAGGTGAGTATCTCGTCAGGGCGCATCACGGTCTTTCGAACTCCGGTGTAGAAATCTGCCAGCGGGGTCGTACGATCCCCCCCTCGTGACCTCAGCTCAACTTCCGCACCGAGCGCCATGAGCGCAGGAATTGAATCGTTCGCCGGCGAAGCCGTAATGAGGTTGCCTGCTATCGTGCCGCGATTTCGAATTTGAGGCGCACCGACTTCCCAGCAAGCGCGTGCCAACGCAAATGCCCTTTTCCTGATGAGCTTTGAGGCGGCACAGTGGTTGTGGGTTACGAGCGGTCCCAATCTGATACGATCCCCATCCATGGAGATGAGGTCCAACCCGGCTATGCGGCTGATATCGATCAACACTTCGATCCCAGGGCGTTGACCACGCTCAAGTTCCAGCAGGAGATCCGTCGCCCCGGCGATGATACGGGCTCGATCCGCCATGTCGCCTAAAAGGTCGATGGCTTCATCGATGGTTTTTGGGGTGTAATACTTTGTCCACATTGGAATGTTGTCTATCTCCGATGCTTGATTATATCTTCGGTGAGTGTGCCATTTTCTCGCCGGTGCCGCCGCGTCGATGCAGGACCACCTGGGCCATGATCGATAGCGCGATTTCTTCTGGCGTCTCGGCGCCTAATTCCAATCCCATCGGCGACACTACCCGCTCGATCTTCCCTTTAGCTACACCATTCTCGCGCAACTTCGCTGCAGTTGTCTCCCAACGCCTGCGCGATCCTATCACGCCGATATAAGCCGCCTCCGTCTCCAGCAAGTTAGGTAGACCACTTACATCAATATCTACACCACGCGTGGTGAGAACGATATAGGAATCAGGGGTTATTTTCACACGATCAGGGAGATCGGCAAGCTCACAGTGGAGATATTCATGCGCTCCCGGGATAAGTTCAGGGACCGCGTAATCCGCCCGGTCATCCGCAGCAACGATCCTGTAGCCCAGCCATTTTCCGAGATATGCGAGCGCCCTCCCAACATGTCCGCTGCCAAAGATGATCAACGATGGGACCATGATCAAGGGCTCGATATAAATCTCCATTTCGCCGCCACAAACGCCCACATCCCCTTCTTCGGGATCTCGAAATGCGTACGTCAAGCGCCGAGGTTGACCCTCAGAAAGGGTCAGGAGAGCTTCTTCGATGACCTGGCTCTCCATCTCACCGCCTCCGATCGTACCTTCGATACTCCCATCGAAGAGCACGATCATCTTCGTCCCCTCCCGACGAGGGACGGAACCCTGGGTGTGAATCACGGTCGCGAGCGCAGCGGAGACACCCGTGCGTTGAAGGTCTGCGAGACGCTCATAAATCGTCATCTAGGCTTCCAGAAGGGCCAGGACGACGGGTAACAGCTGTTTCTTGCGGGATACAACCCCGCGCGCATCCATCGTGCCATCGGGGAGCCGTTTATAGGGCAGCTCACTGAGTACCGGGGGTTCGGACTGCATCAACAGCCGGCTGGAGCCATCCACGATATCCGTCACCATGAGCATGGCAAAATTGAGTTTCTCCCCCTCGATCAATTCCTGTAACGCACCGCATAATTCTTCGAGATAGTCACCCACGGCGACGAGATCGGTCACTTCAACCTGTGCAATCCCGAAATGCAAACCGACAGAGTCGTACACCTTGAGATCGCTCGTTACGATTTCTTTCGGATCACGGGTTGAGAGTCC
>CBDVCG010000443.1:0-2461 GCA_965372425.1 uncultured Anaerolineales bacterium | reverse complement strand
GATCATTCAGCAACGGTCTTGATCATCGGATCCCTACGCGAAGGGAATAGTTGGAGATGGCTTCGCTCCGATCGCAATGATAATAAGTTTGGATGTGTCATAGCGAGGAGCGATAACGACGTAAGTCCTGAGCGTAAGCGAAGGACCGCAATCTCCACCTTGGAATAAGGGATTGCGATCTCGGGGATTGATTCGCTTCGGCGCTTGTCCCGAGCGTAGTGAGGGATCTCGCCTTTGCCCGCAATGACATGACAGGGCTTCACCCGATGCTGAACCTCCGGACTTAGTGTGGAAGGGTGCTTGGCGCCCTTGTGGTAAGGCCGGCCAAACAGGCGGTCTCTGCGTGAACGCGATCTACTCTGTAAGGGCGGACCCATGCGTCCGCACGAGCGGGTAGATTTTTCGGGCTGATAGGTGAGCCTGCCCCAATATCAATGTCCTCGCGAGGAGCCCCAAAGGATAATGCCTGTCCTAGGCATAGTCGAAGGATGGAAATCCCCACCGCTGTATTTTGGAGATCGATCTTGGGGATTGCTTCGCTCTGCTCGCAATGACATTAAGTATGGATGTGTCATTGCGAGGAGCGATAGCGACGTGGCAATCTCCACCTTGGGATTAGGGAAGACGATCTTGGGAATTGCTTCGTACCGCTCGCGATAACATGTATGAGTTTCGGGGCTGTCCCCAAATTGGCTCCCCTCTTGATTCATGCGGAGAATCAGGTGACAGAATTCATAATTCCCCATGTTGTCTGACAATTGACGAGGGAATTTGTCGGTGCTAGACTTTTTGCGATGGTTTTGGAGGTCCTATGGCGACGTTACTTGTGAAGAATGCCACCGTCTTGGTCACAATGGATGGCACCAGGCAAGAAATACTTGATGGCGCCCTTTTTGCCCGAGACGGTTTCATTGAACAAGTTGGACCTTCTAATGAATTACCACAGAAAGCTGATACGACCCTCGATCTTGCTGGACACGTCGTTCTCCCAGGTTTGATCAACACCCACCATCATCTCTATCAAACATTAACCCGGGCTGTTCCAGACGCGCAAAATGCAAACCTGTTTACCTGGCTGAAGACTCTCTACCCGATCTGGGCCAACTTGCGTGCAGAAGACATGCGGCTCTCCACAAAATTGGGGTTGGCGGAGCTGGCCCTCTCCGGGTGCACAACAGCCTCAGATCATCACTACATCTTCCCAAACGATTGTCGTCTGGATGATCAGATTGAAGCTGCTGGACAGGTGGGGTTGCGTCTTCACGCCTCGCGCGGTTCAATGAGTCTTGGTGAAAGCCAGGGCGGGCTGCCGCCGGATAGCGTGGTTGAAACCGAAACAGCCATCCTCGAGGATACTCGCAGAGTCATCGAAACCTATCATGATGCTGAACCCGGATCGATGATCCAAATTGTCGTCGCTCCATGCTCGCCATTTTCCGTTTCCAAGGATCTCATGATGGAATCTGCTGCACTTGCACGTGATTATGGCGTTCGATTGCACACGCACCTGGCAGAAACGATGGACGAGGAAGCGTTCTGTCTCGAGCAGTTCAATCGACGCCCGCTCGGTTATGCGGAGGACCTTGATTGGGCCGGGGATGATGTGTGGTTCGCCCACGCTGTGTGTATCAACCCCGAGGAGGTCGAGCGGATGGCCTCTGCGGGGATTGGCGTGGCACACTGCCCATCATCAAACATGCGGCTGGCGTCCGGGATTGCGCCCGTTCGCAGGTATTTGAAAGCCGGTGTGCAGGTGGGCATCGGGGTGGATGGATCCGCAAGCAACGACAGCTCGAATTTTCTGGCCGAGGCGAGGCAGGCGTTGCTGCTCTCTCGCGTCGGAGCGGCTGTCGCTCCTGATATCGATGAGGTCGAGGAACTGCTCACAGCAAGGCAAGCGCTCGAGATGGCGACCGTAGGCGGTGCTCAGATATTAGGTCGTGATGATATTGGATCATTAGAACCGGGAAAGTGTGCTGACTTTATCGCCGTACGATCGGACAAGATCGCCTACGCTGGCGCAGGACATGATCTCGTCGCAGCGCTCGTCCTTTGTGATCCCGCGCCGGTCGAGCATACGTATGTGCACGGCAAGGCGATTGTGTCCGAAGGCCGACTCCAGACCGTTGACCTGGGGCCTCTGATTGAGGCGCATAACAAAGCAGCACTTCGTCTTACTGCGTCCGCGTAGGTGGCGCATAGGCAAGCGTCCAGAGAGAGGGACCGATAGATGGATCCGAAACAGATTAGCGAACGGACCAGAGGACTCGTCGACGTGGCGATGGGTAGATCCCCTGCAGACATGTTGATCAGGAACGGTAGCTGGGTTTGTGTTCAGAGCGGAGAAATCATCGATGGTACCTCGGTCGCCGTCAAAGCTGGGCGGATTGCCTTCGTCGGTTCTGACGGGGAACATACCGTGGGTCCGGATACGCATATCATGGATGCACACGGCTCGCAT
>CBDVCG010000442.1:0-2471 GCA_965372425.1 uncultured Anaerolineales bacterium | reverse complement strand
CGGAGGATCAACTGTGGCCGATAAGATGGAACGCTTTACGCAAAGAGCAAGACGTGTGCTTAGCCTTGCTCATGAGGAAGCGGAGAGGCTGCAACATAATTATATTGGTACGGAGCATCTCCTTTTAGGGCTGATTCGCGAAGAGGGTGGCGTTGCAGGCCGGGTGCTTCGCGAGCTTGGCCTTGAACCAGCCCGTGTCAAGGAGATGGTCGAACGTTTGACAGGCGTGGGTAGGCATACGGGTGGAAGGATCGAACTTGCTCCGGCAACCGAGGAAGTTCTGCAGTATGCGATCGAAGAGGCGCGCCGGATGGGGCATCACTATATCGGAACCGAGCACCTCTTACTCGGGTTGATGAGACTGGATGAGGGCGTCGCCATAGATGTGTTGCGCCGATTGGGAATTACGCCTGAACAGATACGCAGGCAGACACGTCGTGTGCTTCAGGAAAGTCCCTCGCGGCGAATGACCCAACAGTCCGGCAGCACCGGGAAAGAAAAGCAAACCAAGACCCCACTCGTGGATCAGCTTGCTACGGATCTATCCTTGCTTGCTGAACAGAAGAAGCTGGATCCTGTGATCGGGCGGGAGATGGAGATCGAGCGGGTGATCCAGATCCTGGCTCGACGGACCAAGAATAACCCTGCGCTGATCGGGGAACCTGGTGTGGGGAAGACGGCCATCGTTGAGGGGCTTGCGCAGCGCATTGTTGCAGGTGAAACCCCAGGGCCCTTGATTGGGAAGCGAGTGCTCCAACTGGATGTGGGTTCGCTGGTCGCGGGCACCATGTACCGCGGACAATTTGAAGAGCGATTAAAGCGCGTCATCGAGGAGTTGAAAGCATCGGACTCCATTCTCTTTATCGATGAGGTCCATATGCTTGTGGGTGCAGGCTCGGCCGGATCCTCTGTGGATGCGGCGAACATATTAAAGCCGGCACTCTCGCGTGGTGAACTCCAGGTTATCGGAGCGACGACACTGGATGAATACCGAAAGCATATCGAGAACGATGCAGCACTCGAGCGGCGTTTTCAACCCGTCATGGTTGAAGAACCGACCGTAGAGGAGACAATAAGCATTCTGCGCGGTGTGCGACGACCTTATGAGGAGCATCACAAACTTATCATTACAGACGAAGCCCTGGAATCCGCGGTTTATCTCTCAGCTCGTTACGTAACAGATCGGTTCCTTCCCGATAAGGCCATCGATCTGATCGATGAATCCGCGTCACGGGTTCGCATGTACAAGAGCCCCGAGGCGATTATTTTAAAAAAGACGATTACTGCCTTGCGGGAGACACGTGAGGCGCATGTAATCGCTGTAGACGAGGCGCGCTTTGATGATGCACAAGAGCTTCAGGCGCGCGAGGCAGAACTCGAAGACACATTAAGTCAACTGAGAACGGCGTGGGATCGAACCACGGATGGACCTCAAGTGACCAAAGAAGACATCGCCGAAGTGGTTTCTATGTGGACCGGCGTTCCGGTGATGCAACTGGCCGAGGCTGAAGCAGAACAGCTTCTGCACATGGAAGAAAGTCTTCACGAGAGAATTATCGGTCAGGACGAAGCCATTGAATCCATCGCAAAAGCCGTTCGCCGAGCCAGAGCAGGGCTGAAAGACCCAAGCCGTCCGATCGGATCATTTATCTTTCTTGGACCCACGGGTGTGGGCAAGACCGAGTTAACCAAAGCGCTCGCCGAGTTTATGTTTGGCTCGGATGACGCGCTCATCCAGATTGATATGTCCGAACTCATGGAGCGTCACTCAGTGAGCCGCCTAGTCGGTGCCCCTCCTGGCTATGTAGGCTATGAAGATGCTGGCCAACTCACGGAAGCCATTCGTCGTCGTCCATACTCGATCGTCGTCTTTGACGAAGTGGAGAAGGCGCACCCTGATGCGCACAATATGCTGCTGCAGATCATGGAAGAAGGCCATCTTTCGGATGCGAGAGGACGGAAGGTCGACTTCCGAAACGCCATTATTGTGATGACATCAAATGTTGGTGCGGAGCTGATCAGGCGGCAGGATCAACTCGGATTTGATTTGAGACACGAAGAGGACACTGAGGAGCGGCAGGAATACGAAAAGATGCAAAAGAAGCTCACCGAAGCGTTGAAGAAGGCCTTCCGACCCGAATTTCTCAATCGCGTCGATTCGATCATGATCTTTCATGCGCTCACAAGGTCTCAAATTGCTGAAATCGTCGATCTCGAGCTTGCGAAAGTTGCACTGCGATTGAACGAGCACGAGATCACGATCCAGACTACGGACGAGGCGCGTGCGCTTCTTGCAGATCTCGGGTACGATCCAGAAATGGGGGCGCGCCCCCTTCGCAGGGTCATCCAGAACAAGGTTGAAAATCAGTTGTCTGATGCATTGTTAGCCGGCGATTTCAAGCATGGAGATGCCGTTTTGATCGACGTTGCAGATGATGAAATTGTCTTAAAAGAGGGTGATCCAGAAATCA
>CBDVCG010000441.1:0-2488 GCA_965372425.1 uncultured Anaerolineales bacterium | reverse complement strand
CTATCTATCCCGTAGGCTTTGCAACTCGATCGGCGCTTACCTTCGGCGGCATGAAGGGCGGTCAGTGGCGCGAAATCCTGCTCTACAACAAATACCGCGTCTTTGCCTTCGCACTCGCATTAGGCGAGGTGGACGACTTGAAATACGCCGCCGCTGCCGGGGTGCTCTCCTTCGGATTCCCGGTAATCGCCGATACCGTGATTCCGGAGATCCTGCCCACCGGCGTCACTCAATACGAACACGTCATCTCCATGCCCTGGAACGAGATCGAGGGCGCCACAGAAGAGGAAAAGGCCGCCAGGCTGGTGCAGAAGTGCATCGAGGTGCGCGGCCTTAAGATCAAGGTTAGCGAAGTTCCAGTTCCGGTTCCTTACGGTTCAGCCTTCGAGGGTGAAGTCGTACGTAAAAACGATATGCGCATCGAGTTCGGCGGGAAACACAGCCGGGCTTTTGAGTACCTCTTCATGGAGAAGATGGACGAGGTCGAAGATGGGAAAATCGAACTGATCGGTCCCACCTTCGAAGACGTCGAAGATAAAGGTTCTATGGACCTCTGCATCCTCGTCAAGGTGGCTGGGCGCAAGATGGAGAAGGATTTTGAGCCTGTGCTCGAGCGCCAGATCCACTACTTCATCAACGGCGCCTCTGGTATTCAGCACATCGGCCAGCGCGACATCGCCTGGATCCGCATCAGCACAACCGCAGCCGATAAGGGTTTCAATCTGAATCACTTTGGCGATATCCTTTACGCCCGATTCCACGAGGACTTCGGCAGCATCGTCGATAAGGTCGAAATCACCATCATCACCGATCCAGATCTTCACGCGCAGTGGCTGGAGAAGGCACGCGAGGCCTTTGAAGAACGCAACGTCCGTTTAGGCTCAATGACGGATGAGAGCGTGGATGATTTCTACTCCTGCACGCTCTGTCAATCCTTTGCTCCCGACCACGTGTGTATCGTCAGCCCGGAGCGGCTCGGACTTTGCGGCGCTTATAACTGGCTAGACTGCAAGGCATCCTTCCAGATCAACCCCACTGGACCAAACCAGCCGATTAAAAAAGCAACCCAGCTAGACGAGGCCAAGGGCTACTTCGAGGGTGTGAACGAGTTCGCTGTTCAGGCCAGCCACGGCGTGGTTAACGAAGTCGCCATGTACTCCATTATGGAGAACCCGATGACAGCCTGCGGCTGCTTCGAGTGCATCGCCATGTTGATCCCTGAGGCCAATGGCGTCATGATCGTCAGCCGCGAGGACACAAGCATGACTCCGACAGGCATGACTTTCTCGACCCTTGCCGGCATGGCTGGCGGTGGTCTGCAGACGCCAGGTGTAATGGGCCACGGCAAGTTCTACATCCTCAGCCCGAAATTTATGTCGTCAGATGGCGGTTTCAAACGGGTCGTTTGGATGTCTTCTGTCCTGAAAGAGCAGATGGCCGAGCAGCTCAAGATCGTCGCTGAGCGTGAAGGGGACCCCGACCTGATCGATAAGATCGCCGATGAGACAATCTGCACTGAAGTTGAAGGTCTCTTAGCCTACTTGTCAGAAAAGGGTCATCCCACGCTTGAAATGGATCCAATGTTTTAGGCAGCGGAATAAATGATCAGGGACAGGTAATTAGGGATTGGGGTCTCACTGCATCTCTTCGCCCCACCATCGATCCTGATCCCTAATTCCCTCCCTGATCCCCTTCTGACAAGGGACTGGAGGTTTAACCCCCTATGACCATCGAAATCCCCAAGGAGAAATGGACCGGACAGGTGCGCGAGGTCACAATCGGCGCAACCTCAGAGGATGGCGGCACCCGCTCGCAAACTCTCACCATCGGTGGCGAGTCGACGCTACCATTCCTCGATTTTGAAGGCGATATCCCACACCGGCCCGCGCTGGCGCTCGAAAGTCACGACCGGGTGCCGGACGATTGGTCCCCGGTGTTACTCGAAGCGTGGGGCGATTCTATGGAAAGCCCCGCCGCTTGGGCGAAAGCTGCCGAAGAGGCGGGTGCGGATCTGATCTACCTTGTACTCAGCCTGACGATGGCTGACGGTGAAAAGAACACACCAGAAAATGCCCGACGAGTGGTGCGTGAAGTCCTGGACGCTACTGGCCTCCCGCTCGCCGTCGCAGGACCCGGACAAGCGGACGTTGATAATGAGCTCATCGTTCCGGTTGCGGAAGAGGCTCAGGGAGAACGTATCCTGCTCGGGATTTGTGAAGAGGGTAATTACCGCACGATTGTCGCCGCCGCGATGGCGAACGACCACCTGGTCCAATCCAAAACCCCCATGGATGTCAATCTCTCCAAGCAGTTGGTGATCCTGATCAGCGACATGGGAATACCGCTGGAACGCATTGTGATGGACCCGACGACAGGAGTAGAGAAGGGCCTGAGGTCCAAGGAAATTTACATCACGAATGCAACTTACTTGCGGCTAACGAACACCGGCGGCGCAGGATCAAACATCGGTTGGACCGGATACCGGGTA
>CBDVCG010000440.1:0-2492 GCA_965372425.1 uncultured Anaerolineales bacterium | reverse complement strand
GACCTGGGTTCATGAAAAAATCTACGCTGCTGGGGGAACGCATGTGCCTTCTACGTGGTCGGACTTCTCCGGTCAGACCGGTATCAAAGCCGTGCTCCATCTCGGCGGGGACGGCCCAAGCTGGTTTGTGGGACCTCCTCCGGACCCTTTTTGTTGGATGAAGGTGGATGAGGAACGCGACGCAGGTCTAGAGGAGCGAATGTTGGCAGCCATGTTTATCCACGACAACCTCCATGATGGACGGGCGGTGCTCTTGCACAGCAGCCAGGGACGACATCGGACGCGTTGGGCGTACGTTGCCTATTGCCTGTATACCGGGAGGAAGTTGAAACCGGTGCTGCGTGAAGCGGCTGAGCGACCCTGGCTGTCACCTTACAATACCGACGAGCTGGCTTGGGAGGCGTTCGTGGCTCTGCTCAACGCCAGGTCTGAAAAACCATAAGCAAGGAGAGCCGCAGACATAGGAGGGGCGATGTTGTTCACCAATGGAGTCTTCGTAGGCATTGACCCGACAGCGGGAAAAAGACCCATGCAGTACGTGGCGCTCGACAGGGACTTGAAGCTCGTCGCCATGGATCGGGGCGAGTTAGAATCAATCCTCGCCTTTGTCGGATCGCTCGAAACCGTGGTTGTGGCTATCGACGCACCGCAATCACCGAACCGGGGTCTCATGGGCCAACCGGATGTGCGTCGTCGATTCAATCTACAGCAAGGTGGACGTACCTGGCGACAGTGGCGGGTGAGCGAATATGAGCTCCGACGGAGGAATATTCGGGTCTACAATACGCCCTCGGACGAAGAGAGTGCGCATGCATGGGTTCGAACGGGGATTGAAATATTCCGCCGTCTGCGGCTCATGGGTTTTCGGGAGTTTCGAGCAGATGACAAAACCAGACCCAGGGTGATGGTAGAAGCGCGTTCGCATGCCGGCTTTACGGTTCTGCTCGAGCACCGCCCTTTTCTAAAACAGACACTGGAAGGCCGTATGCAGCGTCAGCTTTTGCTCTACCTGGAGGGGTTGGATATCCCCAATCCGATGCATTCTTTGGAGGAAATCACCCGCCACCATCTGCTCACCGGCAACCTCCCACTTGAGAATTTGTACGACCATGAACAACTGGATGCGATGATGGCTGCGTACACGGCCTACCTGGTGGCGATGAAGCCGGAGGGGGTGGTTCAGGTTGGCGATCCAGAAGAGGGCTGGGTCACGCTCCCTACCGGCGATCTACATGATTTCTATCCATAAAAGCGTTAACAAAATCACCTTCTCTCCCCAGGAAGTTGTTCGACCGTCCTAAGGCTTGTATACTCGGAATGAACAGCCTCTCGCAGGTATGTTTCGTTGGTTTCCCACTACTGGTAGACAATTTACTGCAGGTCTCAATACAGCGCTGAGTACATCGAGGCCCTGAAAACACGGCACAGTGCAGCGCAGATCTGCCCAGATGGGTGGTGAATGACTCAAGCAGGGTTGTCCTACACGAACGTGTGGGGGCTATTGGGGGAGCGTGCGCACGCGACGAAACCAACCCTGATTAATATTGATGGCAGCGTTCTTTTCGACGCTGTTTTTATTTATTTGCTGATGACGCACACAGGTTTATCCACAGGAGCAGCAACATGACGATGAATCCCGGTGATCCCATGGGCACGCGACCGCCAGCCTTCCTTGAGATTGAACGACAGTTTACCGATCTGCAGGTTCGCTACAAGCAAGGATCGATCGATCCCCAGACGTATCAATCCGAGGTACAAAGCCTCACCCTTCAGGACGCAGGGGGCAATACATGGTGGTATGGGGGAGAGCCACCTGGGTGGCATTTTTTCGATGGGTCGGGGTGGATGCGTCGGGAACCATCGGCAGTCTTTATGAAGAAATCCTCAAAGGCGAAGGGCCCGCTTCTCTGGGCGGGGTTGGGTTGTGCGGGTCTGCTCCTTGTCGGTTGCATCGTGAGTGCAATTGTGTTGTTGGGCGGGTATCAGGAGTACCAATCCATGCCCAAGATCGTCGAAGAGGTGGTCCCTGAGAGTTTTGCTATATCAAAACAGGCTTTATCCCCAGAACAGCTAAGCGTCAGAGCCGAGCTAGGGTCTCCGGAGGCTTTCTCGATCCTCTTCTATGAGGAAGAGTTGCTGGATGGCTCGTACGGAGATGTGCGCTTCGAAACATGGAGCTACTACAACGATGGAGTCGAGTACACGTTCATCAACGGAGAGCTGGTCGGGGAAGACCCTATCGAGATCGATGTGGGTGAACTGATCCAGATTCCCTACACGCCCGAGCAATTCGTGGCTTACATGAACCTGGAGGAGGTCATCGCTTCAGCAAAGCTCGACACCTTCCTCGTCGTGCCGCTCGAGAAGGAGCTTGTCGACGGCGGCGAGGTGTACTACGCCGATGAGTTGACATTCGGCTTGAAGGACGACGAACTGTTGTATGTCGAGGCGCTGGCGCTTGATGTGGAGGGATAGTGATGCCCGAAACTTTC
>CBDVCG010000439.1:0-2493 GCA_965372425.1 uncultured Anaerolineales bacterium | reverse complement strand
GGTCGTGCACTCCGGACTTGCCTTAGAAGCGTTGGTACCCGGCAAATCCAATAGCGTCGATGGAATCCCCGAATTCACCAACGTCCGCGGGGGGGGACTCGTCATTGGATTGGGTTTGGGGTGGGTGGTGAGTCGTCTGATTGCCATCGTGGATGATTATTTAATAGAAACGACTCTAACTACGGTCTTAGCGTTTGGCGCCTATATCATCGCGGAACAGCTTCATGTGAGTGGCGTATTAGCAGTTGTTGCGGCAGGTTTGATCACCGGCAGCATCGGGGAAAGGGAGATGTCGCCGACGAGCAAGATCGTCCTGCGGAATTTCTGGGAATATGTAGCCTTCCTTGTTAACTCAGTCGTATTCCTATTGCTGGGCTTGCAGATCGAAATCAGTTCACTCCTCGATAGCATCATGCTTGGGTTGATTGCAGTGTTCGCTGTGCTCGTGGCGAGGGCGATTGTGATTTATGGACTGGCCCGATTCGGACGTGCCATGCCCGCCAATTGGCGTCACGTCATGTTCTGGGGTGGATTACGTGGCGCCATTGCACTGGCATTGGCGCTGAGTCTCCCAGCAGCTATGGGAGAATATCGGAATACGCTGACACTCATGACATTCAGCGTAGTCCTCTTCACGCTTCTGATACAAGGTGTTTCGATGGAACCGTTGCTGCGCAGGTTGGGACTCTTATACAGAAGTGAGGCGCAGATCGAGTTTGAAGAGCGGCAGGCCAGGGCGATATCCGCTCGTGCGGGTTATGTCCATGTCGAACAAATGTACGCGGACGGATTGGTCTCGAATCATACATGGGAGAGGCTGCAACCCATCATCAAACAGCGCGTCGAGGCGCTTACAACAGCTGTGCAGGCTGCCCTGAAAGATTCGCCGGAGTTGGTCGCTGACGAACTGATCACTGCGAGAAGAGAATCCCTTCGGGCGCAGAGAAACTCCTTAGGTGATCTTCGCTCAGACGGGGTCATCTCGATGGAGACTTACGAAAACCTTGTCGCAGAAATTGATATCGCCCTCGACTCGACACCCACATTATTGAATCAACAACTCGGCGGCGGCACCATCGTGGATAATATCTGCCAATTCTTATTGGTGATCGTTCAGGATCGGGATCTCGAGTCCGTCCTGAACGCCTTAACGATCAGGAATATCATGACCACGAAGATTCAGAGCCGCGGAGGCTTTCTGCAGCGGAAAAATCATGTGTTGATCGTAGGCGTGCCCGATGGAATGCTCAATCAAGCAGAAGAAGCGATTCGATCGTCGAGTTCGAGTAGGGTGGAGAAGGTGAGGCCATCGATGGTCGAGGCGCTTACCAAACTGGGTGAACCCACTTCTGTCCAAGTTGAAAGCGCTACAATGTTTGTCTTTGACGTTGAGCGTTGCGAGGTAATCTGAATTATGAAAATGATGATCGTTATTCTGAATGACCAGGATGGAGAACAGGTCATTAAAGCCCTGGTAGATGACGAGTTCCGCGTAACTAGAATTGCATCTACGGGGGGGTTTTTACGACGGGGAAATACAACGCTATTAATTGGGACAGATGAAGAGCGGGTCGATCAGGCTATGGAAACGATCCGTTTAAATACAAATAAACCGGATCAACCTGGCGTAGGTCGGGCGACGATTTTTGTGCTCAATGTCGACCGCTACCATCAGCTATAAATTCGTTCGAAATGAAAGGTTTTTGCATGTGGCCACAGTGGGCGGCCCATGCTTGATGAATAACCCTCGTGTTTATGTGTCTGGGCGGACCTATGTGGCCGCCCTTTTTATTGTGCGCCCGACATGGACGGTGGTTCGAAAGTGAAGGGCTTCACGGAAGTTGATCGCACCAACCGTTAACTGAAGGCAAGGGGGGTGTCGCGTGGTGGGGTCTAAAAGATACGGACCCGATCATAGGCTGTTTGGTCTACCTCAATCCCAATTTTACCTATTTGATTTCCACACCTTGTTCTCGGGTTGCACGTTTCTTGTATTGAGCTTAATCCCCAAACGTGATGCCCTGCGCCAGAGGCAGTTCACTCGACCAATTGATGGTATTGGTCTGCCTGCGCATGTAGGTCTTCCAGGCGTCGGAGCCTGATTCGCGTCCGCCGCCGGTTTCCTTTTCGCCCCCGAAGGCGCCGCCGATTTCGGCTCCCGAAGTCCCAATATTGACATTTGCGATTCCGCAATCCGAGCCTCGACACGAGAGGAAAGTCTCAATCGTTTGCAAATTCGTTGAAAAAATCGAACTGGAGAGACCTTGCGGAACATCATTGTGGAGATGAAGCGCTTCATCAAGGTCATCGTATTCAAGCATATACAAAATTGGCGCAAATGTCTCTTCCTTCACGATCTCGGTCTGCGCAGGCATCTTGACAATGGTGGGTTCCACAAAATTCGGTCCCAGCTCTGGGAGCATTTTTCCACCCGTAAGAATCTCTCCTCCATCCGCTTTGGCTCTCTCCAGCGCCTCAAACATTTCTTCCACC
>CBDVCG010000438.1:0-2495 GCA_965372425.1 uncultured Anaerolineales bacterium | reverse complement strand
ATCCATAAGCATTCCGACCAAGGATTAAGCACTACGAAGAGTTTCGTGTTGGGGGGGATCGCTCTTGCGCTTGCTGCTGCTTTCCCAATCGTGGGTTGGTTCCTGGTTATCCCAGCTTCCCTCTTTATCTCATTCGGCAGTTCGCTTTTTGTCTTGTTCAGACAGCCTGAGACCAGCGGACATATCGCCGAGTCAGCGGCAGATTGAGAGGGAGACGGGTGCTCAACCGGAGAGCGTTTCTCCGAGAGGCTGGATTGGGGGCGGTAGGATCGCTGGCTGTCGCATGTACACCCATCTACCGCGAACTGGCCGGAGATCCTGCAGGGACTGGCGATTTTACCGAAATACCTCACTCTGACTTTCGCGCCTTGAGCAGGATGACATTCGGTGCCAGATTCGTGGACCGGGAGTTTGTGCGTATGCATGGTCTGGGCGCGTGGATTGAAGAGCAGCTCGATCCTGAAAACATCGATGATTCTTCGGTTCAGTGGAGATTGCGATCACTCGAATCCTTGAAACTACCTCCCAAGGATGTTGAAGCCTGGGAGGAAGATGATGTGGTCGCTGAACTCTCACAGTCTGCGATTCTCAGAGCCTCGTACAGCAACCGCCAGTTATATGAAGTGATGGTCCGATTCTGGAGCGATCATTTCAATATCTCCGTAGAAAAGGGAGAATGCTGGCTGTTGAAGCCGACCGATGAGCGCGAAGTCATCCGCCCCCATACATTAGGGTTGTTCGAGGAATTGCTGGGCGCATCCGCACATTCTCCGGCCATGCTGGTGTACCTCGATAATCAGGCGAACATATGGGAAGCTCCGAATGAGAATTATGCCCGTGAGGTCTTGGAGCTTCATACGCTGGGGGTTGACGGGGGCTACTCTCAGGGTGATGTGATGGAACTGGCCCGCATGCTCACGGGTTGGCGTGTGAAGGAACACTTCTGGAAGGGTGAGTTTACCTTTGAGGAGGATTGGCACGATCCCGGTGTGAAGACTTTCATGGGTGATCAGATTTCTCCGGGGGGCACCCGTGAGGCGGAAGCTGTGCTGCTGTCCCTGGCCAACGCGCCGTCCACGGCTCGTCATCTTTCGACAAAGTTAATCCGGCGCTTCGTTTGTGATGATCCAGAACACGAGGCGTCGGAGCTGATCGAACGTGCCGCACGAACATTCCTGGAAACCAGTGGGGATATCCGACAAGTGGTGCGGTTGATTCTACTAGATGGGCTATCCTCCCTACCCGCTACCAAGATGCCGAAATTCAAACGACCCTTTGAATATGTCGTTTCCGCAATACGGCTGCTCGGTGTTGAAACGGATGGGGGCGCCCCGATACAGGATTACCTACGGGCCATGGGTCAACCGCTCTACGCCTGGCCGACTCCGGATGGACCTGCTGATGATGCTTCTGCATGGTTGACCAATTTACTTCCCAGATGGAATTTCGCACTGGATCTTGTCGAGGGCAACCTCGAAGGGACGGAGTTCGATCCCCGGGATTTCGTCCGCTCACTTCTCGATGATCCCTCAGACGATGCCCTCGACCGTCTCTCCCACCTGCTCATCGGTGAGGGTCCGAACCAAAGAATAAGCGATGTCAAGGATGCCCACCTCCGCGCCGGTGATGAGAAGGATCTCGTGGATGAACCCGCTTTTCTGACGGCAGCCGTCCTGCTTTCTCCCGAGTTCCAATGGCGTGGATAGTTATGAGAATAAGCGATGTAAACCTCGACTGAGGAGGGTTAGATAGGTATGAAGAAAACGAGAGTGGGTAGACGAGATGTGCTGCGGTCAGGCGCTCTCTTAGGCGCTGGGGCTGTTTTACCCCCGTGGATGCCGAGAATGAGCTTTGCGGCAAAAAATTCAAGTATACGCGGTGACGTGCTTGTTGTGGTGTTCCTCCGCGGTGCTGCCGATGGTCTTAACATGATCGTTCCCCATGGTGAAGAAACCTATTATCAAATGCGACCTACGCTTGCCATACCACAGCCTGATGCGAGGGGATCCTCACAAAATGCACGTGCGATAGATCTCGATGGTTATTTTGGGCTTCACCCGGCGCTCCGACCGATCCTGCCGGTTTGGGAGCAGGGCTATTTCATCCCCGTTATCGCCTGTGGTGCGCCCGATGAATCCCGGAGCCATTTCAAAGCGATGGAATTGATGGAGCGTGGACTCACGGATGAACGCGGCCCAGCTTCAGGCTGGATAGGTCGTCATCTTGCCACGCTGGAGAATGGTAATCCCTCTCCTCTTCGTGCGGTTGGGTTTGGTGAAGCCGCCCCCAGGAGTCTGCATGGATCGATACCCATCACGGCGTTGAAGTCGATCACCGATTTTCACCTCAATGGGAATGAGGCTATGGCTTCCCGGATGAGATCTGTAATTTACTCCCTCTACTCAGGCGAGCAGGCTTTACATCAAATGGGAAGGGAAACGCTGAACGTGGTCGACAGGATCGAGAAAATTTATCCAACTGCGGACTTAGCATCC
>CBDVCG010000437.1:0-2497 GCA_965372425.1 uncultured Anaerolineales bacterium | reverse complement strand
TCATCCTTCATTCCATCATGCCCCAACCCTTGTCTGGCTGAAAGGGTGAACAGTTCAGGTTCGAACTCGAGCAAGCGCCGGACCTGATCACGGACAAAGTCCGTGACTTCCTGAATTTCTGCCTGCGAGGAAAGGATGTCGATCTTATTGATAACCACCACGACTTTTTTCCCCCATTTTCGAATCGTATCCAGGAAGTTTCGTTCACTTTCCGTAAACGGTCGGTCGGCAGAGGTGACGAAGATTACCATGTCGCTTCGCGGCACAAAATCACGTGCGATGGATTCATGCCTTCGAAGAACCGCATTGGTACCGGGTGTATCCACGATATGAATTTCCCGAAGTACCTCAGCGGGAAAACGCAGGACCCGCACGTCATCCCCAGCGAATTCAGGCGCGCCCGATTCCCCATATTTCACGATGTGGATCCGGTCCGTCGTGGGAGTCACACCTTCTTCGAGAAAAGCCTCACCTAAAAGCGCGTTAATGAGCGCTGATTTTCCGCTGTTAAACTCACCTACAACAACGAGTAAAAACAATTCATTCAACTGCTCAAGCGCCTGGCGCAGGTGTTCGAAATCAGATGGCTCGGTCTCAAATGAACCAAGAATATCAAGCAGCCGTTGAATTTGCTCCTTCTCATCGAGCCAGAGTTTATTCTGACGCTCATCCAGAAGCGTGGAAAATGTCATCTACCTGGCCTCCACTGTCAATACATCGATCATTCGCCTTATTGTAATCTGGAGATTCGGGAAAACCAATGCTAAACACCAGACGCCGGCCATTTTATGCAGTCAGGAAGTTTCCCTTCCGGTCGCGGGTGCGACCCGCTCCCTGAGGCCTGAGCCAAAACCTCCCTCAGGTTTTGAACCTGCGGGAGGTTGGTGAGCCACAGTCGGGTTTTTATCATCATGATGTGTTTGAAGCTTCAGCTCCTGCGGAGGTAGGGGGAGAATATCCGCTTGGTCACCCAAATAATTTGGAGGAGAACCAAGAATATTTCGCGCTCATCGCCTGATGTTTATTTACAGCTAGATGAAGTGACAACCCCAGCAACAGAAAGCTTCGATAAAGTCATTAACGCAAATTGATAGCCAACCTATACGCTTTAATCCATAATGGCCTGGAACTCCATACTTCTTAGAGTCATACTTATGGCGAACATCCTTGTATGAGGCACAGGCGTGGGTGATGTCCTTTGTTGCACTTAGCAATTGAATCCAAGATCAATTATGACCAGCACATTTGACGTTAACTTCCCAAAGATACGCAACATCGATGCCACTCCAGTAACGCATCGTGGTCAATCATTCCTGATGCTGCGTGATCCACTGCGCCTCCAGGAAGAGAGCATCCTCCTCCCGATGCAGTTGGCGCCGCTGCTCGCCATGTGCGATGGCACGATGGGGGTCGGAGAACTGTCCATCGGGCTTGAAGTTAGTTATGGAATTGTCTTTACTACCACCGAGATCGAGGACATCATCGGTGCCTTCGACAGACACCTGCTCCTTGAAACAGTAGAAACTGGAGATGCGGAGAGAGAAGCATTACGGAGGTTCAGGGAGGCTGAGGTTCGACCGGCGGCACTCGCAGGTCTTTCCTATCCTTCAGACCCTCGAGAATTGAGTGAAAGCCTTGATGGATATCTCGCGAATGTCGAAGTTCATCACCAGGTCTCCGGGATACTGGGATTGATCAGCCCGCATATCGACTATGATCGCGGACATCGTGTCTATGCCAAAGTATGGAAAACCGCCGAGCAGGCCGTACAATCTGCCGATCTGGCCATCATCCTGGGAACCGATCATTACAGTGACGACAATAGGTTCTCTCTGACCTACCAGAATTACGCTACGCCATATGGCGTACTGCCCACACCCCGGGACATCGTCGATCAAATATCCGAAAATATCGGTGCGGAGGGAGCTTTTCGTGGTGAGCTATACCACCTTAACGAACACTCCATTGAGCTGGCGATGGTATGGCTTCATCATATGAGGGATGGAAAACAGATAGAGCTCCTCCCCATTCTTTGCGGATCAATAACAGATTTTGATGGATTGGATAACGTCATCGAGGAAGACGCGCAAAGCGAAGCCTTCATCGCTTCACTCACCGAAATCGTCACCAGCCGTCAGGCAATTCTTGTCGCGGCAGCTGATCTTGCGCACGTAGGCCCCGCCTTCGGAGGGTTTCCTCTCGATCAGGGAGGGCGGTCGAAATTGCGAATTGAAGATGAGCGATTGATCGATAACATTTGCAAAGGCGATGCTCGTGGATATTACAACGAGATTGCGCCCCTAAATAACAAAAACAACATCTGCGGCTTTGCGCCTATCTACTATTTGCTTCGAGTTCTCCCCGAAGCTACGGGAAGTTTGGTTTCCTATGACCTGTGCGAGGCGGATGAACACGGCACATCGGTTGTCTCAATTTGCGGTATCGCGTTTTCCTAGCCATCGCGAAATCAATAATTTTTACCTATTATTAACGAGCC
>CBDVCG010000436.1:0-2501 GCA_965372425.1 uncultured Anaerolineales bacterium | reverse complement strand
CTTGCACAAAGGTTTTAAAGATCTGCATCGACTTGGGTGGATCCCAAGTGTTCCCAGGCTATATGGGATCCAGTCTACAGGATCGGCGGCAATCACGAATGCATTTGCGGCGGGTACGGAGGAAATCAAACCGGTCAGAGCCGATACGTTTGCAGACAGCATCGCGGTCGATCTGCCGCGGGATGGACTGCGCGCCCTGCGCGCTGTAACAGAAACCGGAGGCGCGTACCTTGCGGTTCCAGATGAATCGATCCTGAACGCGATGCGAGACCTAGCCCGGGATGGAGGCGTTTTCGCTGAACCTGCGGGTGCGACAGCATATGCGGGTGTAATTGAAGCCGTGGAACAAGGACTGGTCGCACCGCAAGAACGCGTCGTGGTGGTGAATACCGGCAGTGGACTGAAAGATATCGATGCAGCGATGGATGCAGCAGGAGCTGCTACGGTGATTGAGCCGAACCTGGGTGCGTTGCGAGCCGTGATAAGTAAATGACCACAGGAAGCGAGACACGAGATGAATAGTAAAGCCTCTCCAGTCTTTTCGGTGATCGGCCCGGTTTATAACGAGGCTGAGATCCTCCCGTCGTTCTTTACCCGCATTCGAGATGTCATGGAGAATATCGGGGAGCCCTGGGAGCTCATCCTCGTAGATGATGGCAGTGGAGATGGCACTACCGAGATTATTAAGGAACTGGCCAGAGAGGATCCTCACGTTCGCCCGGTGGTGTTTTCGCGGAATTTCGGTCATCAGATTGCGCTTACCGCAGGCCTGGATTACAGCCGTGGACAGGCTGTGGTGGTGATCGACACCGATTTGCAGGATCCACCGGAGGTTATCCCCGATCTCATTGCGAAATGGCGCGAGGGGTTCGAGGTCGTTTATGCCGTGCGCGCGGAGCGTGAGGGTGAAACACGATTCAAGAAAGCCACTGCGTCTTTCTTCTATCGATTCATCAACCGTATCACGGATGTGGACATCCCTCTGGACACCGGAGATTTTCGACTCATGGACCGGAAGGTTGTGGACGTCCTGAACACGATGCGGGAGAAGCACAGGTTCCCGCGGGCGATGGCTTCCTGGGTGGGCTTCAAGCAAATTGGTGTGGAATACAAGCGGGAGGCACGGACGGCAGGGGAGACGAAATATCCATTTCGTAAGATGTTTCATCTCGCACTCAATGCCATCACAAGCTTCTCCTATTTCCCGCTCCAACTCGCAACCTATTTTGGCTTTATCTGCGCGGGGGCGAGTGCTCTGGCAATCGTAGTAGTTATTATGATGCGCCTCACAGGAAATCAAGCCTTCTTCGGTCAAGCCACGACCTTGACCGCCGTGTTGTTCCTGGGGGGTGTTCAGCTCATATCACTGGGCATCCTTGGTGAGTATATTGGGCGTCTTTACGACGAAGCGAAAGGGCGTCCACTTTACATCGTGCGTGAGGATCCCGAATAGAAACAGATTACGCGTCAACGCGAGGAGCTAAGTTTTAAAATGATAGATTTACAAGTAATGGAAGAGCGGTTGGAGCGGGTGGTAGAACGAGCTCGTGAGAGAGACATTATTGTTCCGACGTTTGCTCAAATGAAAGATCCCTCCCTGGTCCCGGACAAGATCAAGGAGGAGTTGGGCGGTTTGGGGCTTTGGGACATCACGCCCAGAAATCTCTTCCGGATTACATGGAAGAACGAGCCAGTGGATTCAGGGGGAGGTTTTGATGGTGTGAACTACCTCGAATTACCACCATCACTCACCGGCGTGGACGCGAGAATTATCGCACTGGTCGGAAAATGGTTCCCAACTGGCGCACACAAGGTGGGCGCTGCATTTGGCTGTCTTGTCCCTCGACTTGTGACCGGACAGTTCGATCCAACCCTTCAGAAAGCAGTTTGGCCCTCAACTGGAAATTATTGTCGCGGCGGCGCCTACGATTCCTCCTTGCTGGCATGCGATTCGATCGCCATTCTTCCGGAAGGGATGAGCAAGGAACGTTTTGATTGGCTGGCAAGCGTGGCTGGAGAAACTATCAAAACCCCAGGCAGCGAATCCAACGTCAAGGAAATTTTTGATAAGTGCTGGGAGCTGCGAGAATCGGGCGAAGATCTAATGATCTTCAACCAATTTGATGAGTTCGGCAACTATCTATGGCATTATGAGCTGACGGGTCATGCCATGGAAGAGGTCCTCAACGCGGAGATGGGGCCAGATGACCGCTATCGCGGCGTGGCGTTGACGACGGGCTCGGCCGGGACGATCGGTTGTGGCGATTATCTCAAACAGCTCTTCCCGGATAGCAAGGTCGCTGCGGGAGAGGCGTCACAGTGCCCCACCCTTCTGGAAAACGGTTTTGGCGCCCACCGCATCGAGGGGATCGGGGACAAGCATGTTCCGTGGATTCACAACGTGAAAAACACCGACATGATCATCGCCCTCGATGACAATGTGATCGTGAATGTGGCTCGTCTGTTTAACGAGCCGGCGGGACAAGCCCATCTTGTGAATG
>CBDVCG010000435.1:0-2502 GCA_965372425.1 uncultured Anaerolineales bacterium | reverse complement strand
GGGAGGAACTCGTTGCCGCAGCCGCTGGCATGGAAGTGAACTGGTGGATGTGGGGTGGATCCGACACCATCAAAGTATTCGTCAATGAGTACATGGCGAATGCGTTGAAGGAACAGTACAACATCACCCTCAACCAGGTTCCTGTGGCTGGACCTACCGAGTTTATCAACCAGGTGCTCGGGGAGAAGGATGCTGGTGTTGATGACGCTGGTGCTGTCGACATCATGTGGATCAACGGCGAGAACTTCCGCACGATGAAGGAAGCCGATCTCCTTTATGGCCCCTTCTCTGAGGTAGTCCCTTCTGGTTCGAACTATGACTGGACCGATGCCTCCGTAGCCAATGACTTCGGCTACCCTGTGGATGGCTATGAGATTCCATGGAGTGGAGCGCAGGTCGTTCTTGAGTACGACACAGAGAAGGTCGCTGAACCCCCAGCGGATATGGGCGCCCTTGTGCAGTGGATCAAGGATAACCCCGGGCTCTTCACCTATCCTGCGCCTCCAGACTTCACCGGGAGCGTATGGGTACGCATGATGTGCTACTATGCCACGGGTGGGTATGAACAATTCCTTGGACCATTTGACCAGGAGCTCTTCGATGAGAAGTTCCCGGCCTGCTGGGATTTGCTTAACGAGCTTGAACCCTTCCTCTGGCGAGAAGGTGAGACCTATCCAGAGGGTCAGCCAGCGAACATTGACATGTTTGCAAATGGCGAAGTGTTGTTAAGGATGACCTACGGACCTGGAGATGCGCAAACACGCATCGACAACGGTACATATCCAGAGACAGTTCGCACCTTCGTGCTCGATGATGGGACGATTGCAAATACCAACTATATTGCAGTTGCGTATAACGCCGCTAATATGCCGGCTGCGGTCGTCACCGCGAACTTCATCGCAGATCCTGAAACTCAATATCAGCGAGTAGTCCAGCTGAAAAGCCTTGTTCCGGTGGACGTCACCACACTCGATGACGATATGGTTGCTAAATATGCTTCCGTCGAATTAGGCCCCGCGGTCCTGGGGCTGGATGTCCTCGGACCACACAAGCTGCCTGAGCTTTCAGCAGACTGGCTGGTCGCAATCGAAAACGGTTGGATCGAGAACGTACTGCAGAAGTAATCAAGGCTTGTCTACATCGAAAGCCAGTAGGATGTGGGGATGGGAAACCCCATCCCCACATCTAGCATCATCTCACCTACCGAGAGGGTAGAAATGTTCGACGAACTCCGCGAGCGACTACATGTCCCTATGCTCCTTTTCCCTGCGATGCTCGTGATCATCGTACTATTCATGGGTGGATTAATCATGGGGTTGATGCAGAGTTTCGGTTACCTTCCAATGATCGGCAAAACCGATTTCAACCTGAATGGTTACATCAACATATTAACAGATGAGGCATTCCTCCTATCTCTGGCGGTCACGAGCTGGATCGGTTTCGCTTCGACAATCACCGCCACGATTCTGGCGATCATCACTGCGCTGGTCCTGCGCCAGAGTATGCGGGGCAAGCGTGTAACCACTTTCATATACCAGCTAAATATACCCGTTCCACATATCGTGGGCGCCATAGGCATTATCTTCTTATTCTCTCAGAGCGGATTGTTATCGAGATGCACAACTCAGTTTGGTGTGACTCAAGCGCCTGCCGATTTTCCCCCCATGATCTACGATAAATATTCAATCGGAATCATCATGGAGTATGTTTGGAAGACGATGGCATTTACGGGTGTAATTCTCCTCGCGGTGCTGCAAGGATTGGGTGAAGATTACGAAGATGTTGCCAGGACGTTGGGTGCAAATGGCTGGCAGCGATTACGCTACGTCATCATACCGCTGCTCATGCCCGGGATCTTGCGCTCCTCAATTTTGGTATTTGCCTTTGCGTTTGGTGCTTTCGAAATTCCATTCTTGCTCGGTCAAAGATATCCGCGCGCGCTTCCAGTTCTAAGCTATGAGTATTACCACGATGTCGATCTCGGATTCCGCCAGGAAGCGATGGCGACGAGTATGATCATCGCTGGATTAATTACGATTCTTATCCTGATTTATATGAAGCTCACCGAGACCTACGTACGGTCGGACTAGGGAGATCGTCGACGTGCTACCCGAATTTGGGACTGGAATCGAAGAACCATCTGCAATCGCCATCGAGGCAGAAGAAGAACGGCGTGGCCGATGGGGCAGGATTTTTAGCTACGGGGTGATGATCTTCATCATCGTAGCCATCCTGGCGCCCATTATCCCCATTTTTATCTGGGCTTTCAGTGGGAGATGGTTCTATCCTGACCTTCTCCCAGAGGAATTCAGCCTGCGGGCGATAAAGTACATCTTCTCACCCGCCTCGAAAACGGCAGAGGCGGTCTTGAAAGGTGGCAGCATTGCGCTCGTCGCGACAGTATTGTCATTGATTGTGGGAATTCCAGCGGGTCGAGCAATCGGGCTGCATGATTTTCGTGGGAAAAAGCTGGTTGTTTTCCTGATACTCGCCCCTGTAATT
>CBDVCG010000434.1:0-2507 GCA_965372425.1 uncultured Anaerolineales bacterium | reverse complement strand
CCATATAGCAAAAAGGAATAACCAACTTCGATAAGGAATTCCTAGTTAGTTCGCTAGATTCACAGTTGAATATATCGTTATGATACAAGGGCTTTTAAGCCCAAGTTCGCCGGTTCGATCCCCCCCACGGCAAACAACGAAATCCCGCATAAAATGTGGGATTATTGCTTTCCTGATGGACAGTTGTCGTATACTCTGTTTTTGATTCTAAATTTTTACCTAACCCTGATTTTTCTACGAAATATTTTCAATCTAAAAATCGTCTTAACCACGACTTGATATAATTGAACATTGCAGCAATAGCATATCCAATTTCTATTTCTCTGAAATTTGATATGGCGAATTTAATACTGTCAGCAAGAAGGCCGAACCAGACTCTGGGGTCAGGGACAGAAAATGAGGTACAGGTCAAATAAGAATCGTGCAGAACCGCGATAGATGGATGTCAAGTATTGGTGTATATTAAATAAGTCTGAATCCTCGTCGGTATTTGTACTGGTTAAAATTCCACACCCATATCAATCTATTTAGGTAGGAGATACCCATTGGCCAATTTAGCGGGCAAGGAACTCGGTAAATATCGCATCATCGATCGCATCGACCGCGGGGGTATGGCGGAGGTTTATAAAGGGGTTCATACAAAACTCGATCGCGAGGTAGCCATCAAGGTGATTCATGGCCATCTACTCGAAGCTGGAGACTTCCTGGCTCGATTCGAGCGGGAAGCAAAGGCCGTGGCCAGTCTGCGTCACCCGAACATTGTCCAGGTGCTTGATTTCGATGTTCAAGATGAAATCATCTTCATGGTGATGGAATACATCGAAGGGACCAATCTCCAGAAGCGGCTTGATGCCCTCGAAAAGAAAGGTGAACGTCTATCCATTGCGCAAATTGGCTCCATCATCAATGACGTTGCTGATGCGCTCGATTATGCCCATTCTAAAGATATGCTGCATAGGGATGTAAAACCATCTAACATTCTTCTCGATAAGAATGATAAGGCCTTTCTGACGGATTTTGGGATCGCCAGAATTATGGGCGGTCAGAAATTCACGGCGACGGGAACCCTGATCGGGACACCAGCATATATGTCACCCGAGCAGGGCACTGGTGAGGAATTATCAAAAGAGAGTGACATATATTCTCTGGGTGTCGTCGCCTTCGAGATGATCACCGGCCAGGTGCCCTATGATGCACCGACACCCATCGGCATCGTACATAAACAAGTATATGATCCTATTCCCGTTATTGCAGACCTTGTTGACGATGTCCCCGAATCGACACAGGAAGTCATCGACACCGTGTTAGCAAAGTCGCCCGACAGCAGATATTCATCTGCGGACGCCTTGGTCACTGCGCTTCGGGGTGCACTTGTAGCCCTCGAAGCCGCAGATCCGACCTTGAAGGAAATCGAGGTAGCGGATCCGAATGACGAGGAATTGGATCAAGCAACTGGTTTGATGGAGGCAACCAAGGCTGCACAGCAAGAAGAAGAGCTCAGCGCGACGATCGTTGATCCGGGCATTGAGGATCAACTTGAGGAAGTTGAGTCGGAACGAAAGATACCGATCTGGGGCGTGGTCATCGGGGTGGTTGCCGTGATCGGGATTGTAGGGGTGATTTTATCTCAGGTGATCGACTTTGGTTCATCAACCTCTGAACCCTTGCCTACGGAATCTTCTTCGGATCCTGATCCTACAGAGACAGAGTCCTCATCTGATTCGGATCCTGATCCTACAGAGACAGAGTCCTCGTCTGAAGTAGACTCTGGATATTCCGCAAGAACGGTAGTAGTAGCAAATCCCCAATCCTCAGATGGCGTTATAGTAATCTGGGACGCTGGGGGCGATGCGGATATCGAACTTGTGGCTGTGAATGGCGAGGGAGCCTGGCGTACGGGCACTGGACGAAATCTCCCTTCTTCGGATGAGAGTCAAACAGCGGATTATTACATGATTGTCGATGTTGATGATGAATTCATGTACCGTGGTACGCCCACTTCAGAGGTAGTCATCGAACTCGAGTACCTTGATCAAGGAATCGACCGATTCCGCCTTGAATACGATGCTGTTACCGGTGGACCTTATGGGGATGGGAAATTCAAGGAGACCGACTGGGTGTCCAAGACGGACAGCGGCGAATTCAAGGTGGCAGTTTTTCATCTGGAGGATGCCTACTTTGGCAACCGAATTCACGACGGCGATTTCCGTCTAAATGATGATGCAGATGGGTTTGAGACCATTCGCAGCGTGAGCGTAACCTTGCCATCCTTCGAAGAAGCTAAAAGAAACGCAGTCGAATACGAGTGTGATGATCCACTCGGTTGTGTTTCTTACGCTGAAGGTGAACCCGTTCGCCTCGCATCCGCACTCGTCATCTCCGGCCCGAACATCCAACTCGGACAGGACTCCCAGTACGGTGTGGAGATCGCCATGGACTTCAAGGGCGATGTCCTCGGACACCCACTGGAGCTCCAAGCGGAAGATGATGGCTGCAGCGCAGAAGGT
>CBDVCG010000433.1:0-2511 GCA_965372425.1 uncultured Anaerolineales bacterium | reverse complement strand
ATTCTGGCTTTTTCCCATAATGATCAGTCCGGAGACTTCTCCCAATTAAGGAAGGCTTCAAGGACATCGAGATTCTGACGAAGATCAGAATCTTCATGGTTAGTCAACTCGATATCCACGGAAGCAATTCTCTGCATGGAAGCCCAATCAATCAGTTGACCTGTGTACTTGCAGCCGGTTTCGATCGGGGGGTATGGGTAATCGCTTACTCCAGCGAGAGTCTCGGCGAGGCTGATTGAACCAGCGTCGGGAGGCTGCCCACCCGGGAATATTCCCAGCGCGGCACTGTGATACGAGATCAGAGCCTCTATTTCGTAGGTAAGAAGAAAATTCATCAGCGCGCGTGTCTCGGGTTCTGAGGCCGGATGCCCCCCCCCGGTCACATAGGTGTATGTCCAACATCCTTGTTTTGGCCAATCAGCTTCCCACAGGGCCGGCCAATTACGATTCAGATCCACGAGGTTTTCGTTCACACGGCCTTTGTAGCTGTCGGATCTCACCTCCCCGTCTGGATTAAGGGCTCGGAGGATGTAGAGCGTGACGTCCTCCGGAAAGAGATCTGGGCGCGAGGGCAGGATGGCAATAAGCTGATCCGCAAGCCTGATGGTGTTGCCTTCGTACCCACCATGAATCCCCGCGATGATCATGTGTTTCTTGCCCCCTGAACCGAATTCAAATACCTCGAGTGGTCGAGCAGAGACACTTTGTCCAATGACGATAGGTCCACGCGAGAATGGAGTGGGTGTCATGGTTGGGAACGGGGTAGGCGATGGGGTAGAACTTGCTGACCGGACCGGGGTATCAGTTTGAGTGTTCGTATCGAACCCTGGCGCGCTGGCAGGCGGGTTTGATTTAGAGATTGGATCGTTGGCTCCGTCAAGTTGGGTGTCGATCACCCCGCAGCCGACCAGCAGCAGTGAGGTAAGGACAATCGAGGCGGCTGCCAATCTCGAAGGTGAGGCGATCCCGAGCTGGTCTTCAATCCCAATCATGGACATGCTTCCTGTGGTTCTTCATCTTAATAGTTAATAAGCATCGTTCTCGGAAATCGATTTGCATGCTACCAGGATCGAATCTTACTACAGCACTGGGATGAGAATCGCGCAACGTTGTTTACTTCGTGTGACTTTTCCTTCTAATTCTCCTTCAGGTGTTAACTTACAGTATCCTTGCGCATTCCTCTGGCATGTAGTCAAATCCCGTGCCATTTGCTACAATTATTTTTATCGTATCGAGTAAGGCACGTATCCTTCGACCGAGTTGTCGATGCCCCTCCAAACAGGAACAAGATTACATCGCCGTTATCGTATCGAAGGGATCCTTGGACAAGGCGGCATGGGGGCCGTCTACAGGGCCTTCGATATCAACCTGGGTGTCTATGTCGCGGTAAAAGAAAATCTTTTTACCACGGACGAGTACGCGCGGCAATTTCGCCGCGAGGCCACCATCCTCGCCAGTCTCCGTCATACGAGTCTACCAAGGGTTACCGATCATTTCGTCATCGAAGGCGAGGGTCAATATCTTGTGATGGACTTCATCCAGGGTGAGGACCTCCGCGAGAGGCTGGAGCGAGATGGGGCCATCTCTGAAGCGGAGTGCGTCCCCTGGTTCATCGACATATGTGATGCCCTGGCGTACCTTCACACTCGAAATCCTCCTATCATTCACCGAGATCTCAAACCAGGAAATATAAAAATACTCCCGGATGGTCGTGCGATGCTTGTCGATTTCGGACTCGCCAAGATTATGGATAAATCCGGGACGACGACAACGGGGGCGAAGGCGATGACCCCGGGCTTCTCACCGCCTGAACAATACGGTACGGGGAGTACGGACGCGCGCACCGATGTTTATTCGCTCGGTGCGACTATGTATGCGTCATTGACCGCCGCCATCCCGGAAGATTCGCTTGAAAGGGCGATGGGTCGTGAGCAATTGACGCCAATCCGTAAACGCAATACCAACCTCAACCCTGCTCTCGCCAGGGTGATCTCGAAGGCTCTCGCAGTGCGCCCAGAGGATCGATATCAAAGCATCAACGAACTTGCATCCGCTTTGAACGCGGCTTCAAGTGCGAGCCGACCGACCATCATTCGCAATTACAATTATCTCGAGCGCACCGTGCCGGCGAGCACATTTCGCGAGAGCGAGACGGGATTGCCGGTATCTCAAAAAATTCACACGCGCAGATTTCCAAGGATTGCAGTTCTCTCCATCACGGGGCTTCTCATCATCGCGGGCGTAATCTATTCCATCTCAAGGATTGCGCCTTCATTCGATGGGATTTTCGGCGGCGGCAATTCGAATTCCCCCGCGGTTGGACCTACGAACACGACTGCCATCGAGCCAACCCTCACAAACGAGGTCGTCGTGGTGATCCCCGCAGCCACCGATACGGTTGAGGAACCTACGGAAACTGTCAGTACCGAAACCGTTTCCGAGATTGCTACAGCCACACCTGCGGGTGGCGGGGTCGGACAAATTGCCTACGCTTCGGATCGCGGGGACAAG
>CBDVCG010000432.1:0-2517 GCA_965372425.1 uncultured Anaerolineales bacterium | reverse complement strand
GCTGCCAGTTGTTTTTAGCTTCGATTCGAAACATCTCATCCCCTAACCTACGCAAAGATTCCTTAAGAAATGACAGCCTACCCAAAATCGTTCCCCCATAAACCCCCTTCAAAGGATCCTCCAAATTCCGCCCAATAGCCTCCCCTACATAATCCCTGTACCTCTTCGTCCCACCTCTTCCCCCTTGCGAGACCATCTCCAGAATGAGATCACAATGAACAATATCCTCTTTGCTCCTGGTTACAAATGACCTATAGCTGCTGTGGACATAATCCTCTGGCTTCGTAACTAATGCCGCCCTGATCGGATTGAGGTGTACATAACGACTCAGTTCAAGAAGGTATCTGTCCCGATCAATGAGAATCGCCTTGTACCTGCCCTGGAAGAGATGACCGCTCCGTTTCCGTTTGATGTTGATATAGTTCGTATACGAGCCGTTAATATAATGCATCACCCTGCTGAGGTTGGCCGCAGGCGTCTCCAGGATCAGATGGTAATGATTGTTCATAAGCACATAGCAGTGAAGCACATAACCGTATTTCTCCTGTGCCTCTTTCAGATAATCCTTGAATTTCTCATAATCTGACTGTGAATAATATATCCTCCTTCGCTCATTTCCTCGGGCGGTTACGTGATAAAGGGCTCCCTCGTATTCAATCCGTAATGGTCTAGCCATAGATATCTTCCTCCACCTAACACGAGCACGAGAACCCTACCACACGTCATGTCCTTTTTCAAGGGCTGACCCCATTTCTACTCTTCGTCGTCGGCCAGCAGGTCCGACAAGTGTTCAATGACAAAGTCTGCGTGCGCCTGCCTTTCTTCAATTCTGTCTGGCCATAGTTCCTTGATGATGCCTGTTACCATCACCGTCGTAATCCCGCAGTCACGCGCTCCCTCAAGCTCGTGCGAGCCCCCATCGCCCACAAACACGCATTCGTCGGCACAGATGTCGAGTTGGCGCAAGCATAGACTGTAGATTTCGGGCTCGGGCTTCGCACACCCAACATGGCAGGAGAAAAGAGTGGCATGAAAGAGATCGGCAATGGGCGACTGTTCCCAAGCTTGAACCTCCATCACGTCGGCATTGCTTATCAACGCAAGCTTCTTTCCTGCGCGTCGGAGCGCCGTCAGAACTGCCACTGTCGTCGGTGGAATGTTAACGAGTGCTTCCGCAAATCTTCTGATCCGATTTTCAGTCGCCCGAACGATTAGGTCTTCAGAGATGGCCGGATCGATGGCACGTGCCAGCCGGCGTATGATCTGGTGCGGATCGGTCATCTTCCCAACCAGCCGGTCACGAGAGCATTCGAGCAATTGCCTGTTCCAGTCTTCTTTCGACACTCCCAGCATCTCGTGGGTCATCGGTCCGCTAGACCATGTAGACTCCAGAGCCGTGAGTGTGTGGAATAAGTCGAAGAGTACCGCCGTTTTGCTGCTGATGGTGGATGTGAGGTCTGTGGTCATGTTCCCCTGCACAACGAAAAGATCAGCGGCGCGGTTTACCGCGTCCGTTGGATTAATTGGTTAGGCCAAATATTAAATTTGTCCCCTTTCAGGGACTGACCCCATTCCCTATTCGCAATGTCCTTTTTCAAGGGTAGACCCCTCTGACCATTAACATCTATAGCCCTGTGCACCATTTCCGGTTCCGATACGCAATACATTGAGCACTCAGGGCGAACTTTCACCAGTGGGCACAGGCACCTCAAACACGGTCAGCATCATCGATACCATGGTGTAGTAACCGAGAAGGATCACCAGATCCACAACCCCCGCTTCACCGAGCAGCGCAACAGCCTCGTTGTACACGCGATCAGACACCCTCTGTTTGTCGATCACTTCTCGCGCAAAGTCATAAATCAGCGCGTCCGTGGGATTCTCGAAATCAGGGCGTACGCCCGCCTTGAGGCTCTCGATCAGGTGTTCATCCAGACCCTCGCGTCTGGCGATTCTTTGGTGCGACGACCACGCGTATTGAGCATTCCAATAAGCCACTCCCGTCAGGATCACGAGCTCTCGAAGCCGCGGGGGGAGAGAACTTTCAAAACGGACGGCTTCGCCCAGTCGTTGTGCGGCATCGCCGATCGCGGGACTATAGAGCAACGCGTTGAACGGGCCCCTCAGGCCTCCTTCGGGCGTGAGGAAGGTTTCGAGCGGGCGCCCTTTGCCTCGCTTGCCGCCGGTGATGTTTTCAAAAAGCCTTTGCTGAGCTTCAGTGAAGCTTTCTCGCCGTATATAGGGAATTCGACTCATTTCCTGATTCTCCAATGCTTGATCTCTGGGGACGTTCGTTCAGAATTGGTTTATTGTTCCCTAAACATAATTTAAGGAGATTTTAATGGCTGGTTAAAAAATAGCAAGACAATTTTGATGTTGGCCAATTCGGGCAATATGATGACTTATGCACGTTCTGCACGAACGTTATGTCCCCTACCCGTATTATCATAGTTTTCCTTTCTCGCAATGATTTTACCTCTTTCATCGGGTTTTTTACCAATCACGCCATTTTTAATA
>CBDVCG010000431.1:0-2518 GCA_965372425.1 uncultured Anaerolineales bacterium | reverse complement strand
CGAGGGCGAGGCGGGGCTTACACCTGGCTCAACCCATGAGACGATGAACTCGGCATGGGGGCTAGCGCTAGACAACTTATATTACCTATTGGATTGGAACGACTACGGGATTGATGATCACCGCGTCAGCGATGCGGTTTATGGGACACCCACGGATTGGTTTACCTCCCATGGCTGGCGGGTCGTGAGTACTGACGAGGGGAGCGAGTGGGGACCTGTATCGAGGACGATCCTAGAGCTCGTACTGGGCGAGAACTCAGATGGTGCCCCTTCTGCCGCGTGGTTTAAGACACGCAAGGGTCGAGGCTATCTGAAATACGACAATGCCTCTCATGGTTCTCCCCACAAGATCAACAGCGATTTGTTTTGGAAGTTGAAGCAACCCTTTTCGGAGAAGTATGGGGTAGAGTTCAGGAACTTCGGCGGGCCTGCACCAGAGGACTCAGAAGCACTTTGCGTGGAATTTGAGTCCAATCTGCGTGCCGTCATCGACGTGCTTCAAAATGATCAGGAACTGCTCGATTACCTGGCGGATACAATCGTCAAGATTGGGGAAAGCGTGCCTGAAGAAATCCCTGAATTTAGGTTGGGGAAGAAAGGGAATCCGTTCGAAGACCCCGTGCTCTACGATTACCAAAACTATCCCAAGGATATGTTTGCGCCGCCTGGCGAGAAAGTTGCCAACCGGGCCGCGCTTGCGAAATGGGGGGCGTGGGTGAACGCTTTTGGTGCAACGAAATACGATCGGCCGCTTTTCCTCATTAGTTCTGCAGATCTAGCAGGATCGACCAACATCAGTGGGTTCGCAAATGGCTATGGTGATTTTGACGGGTATGGTTGGTATGAGCGGTTTGGTACCTCTGAAGGCGTGTTGCTGCCGCAGGAGATCACGGAATTCGCTAATTCCGGTATCATGGCCGGTCTGGCGACGGTCAACCTGGCGGAGGATCCTGAGAAGGCCTTCGACGGTTTCTGGGCTGCATCCTCGACTTACGGTTCTTTTTCTTACCTGATATACGGGCTCATGCGTCTTTTCAGTCAGCTAGCCCAAGATTGTGATCTTAAGGTGGGGAAGACGGTATGGATAGCGGGCCACTCTGGCCCGGAAACTGCGGACGACAGTCGCACCCACTTCGGCATCTTCGCTCCGGGTGTGACACAGCTTTTCCCTGAGGGGCAGATCATCAACCTGCATCCCTGGGAACATAATGAGGTGCCAGTGTTATTGGGCGCAGCACTCAAAGAGGATGTGCCGATCGTGGGTTTACACCTTACCAGGCCACCAATCGAGGTCCCGGATCGCGAGAAGCTGGGTATGCCTTCCCATTTTGAAGCTGCACGCGGGGCGTACGTTGTGCGGGACTATAAAGATGGCGCGCCACGCGGCGGTACGCTCATCGTACAGGGGACAAGCTCGATGGCGAACATCGTCACACTCCTTCCAGAGTTTGATAATCAGGGTCTCAATGTGAAGATCATCTATGCCACGAGCCCGCAACTTTTTGTCAAGCAACCAGCGGCATACAAAGAGAAAGTACTCTCCATGGCAGACCGGGTCGATTCGACAGTAATCACTACCCAAGGACGCTGGCTGATGCATGATTGGCTTTTCAATAAGGTTGCCGAGGAATATGCCCTCTCTGCGGATTGGGACAATCGTTGGAGAACAGGAGGAACACTGGAGGATGTCCTCGAAGAGGCGCACCTTTCACCGAAATGGATCTTGGAGGGCATCGAGAGATTCGTGAGCGATCGAGATGATCGGTTGAAACGTATCCGGGCAGAACTGGAGGCGGCTTGTTAATAACTATTTTGTATCAATAACGATGCCAGAATATCGGGGGTGTAGCCAAGTGAGTCCCCCTACCTAATCTATAGATATTGTCGGGTTCTCACTTTGGAATAAATCGGATAGACGAGTGCAAGTCAAACATTTAGACAAAATGCATCTCGATGAGGAGTGCACGAGGGCATAGTTGATTGTGTCTTGGTGACTGAGTTTTACAGTGTCCAATAACACCTTCTTTTTTGGGCTTGACGACACCGGACTTCTCTCCGCAAACCTGAGGCAAGCCATGCAAATGGAGGCTATAAGATGAATCTGTTCTCTGAACGAACCCATCTCATCGATACAGAAAATGCTTTTAAAGTGGGTCCTTATATTGCCGAGGTCGAAGCTGTCGGAAACAAAGTCATCAAATGCAATCTGGGCGAGCCTGATTTCCCCTTGCCCGAACACATCCGCGAAGAAGTCAAACGTCAAATTGACAACGACCTTACACACTACTGTGACCCACAGGGAATCCTTCCGCTTCGCGAGGCGATTGCTAGGGACATCGGAGAAAAACGAGGTCTCGATATATCTCCAGATTGTGTCGTCGTCTTCCCTGGTGCAAAGCCGCCAATTGGCTTTTGCCAGCAGACCTACTGCGATCCCGGAGACGAGATTATCTATCCGAGTCCGGGTTTTCCCATTTATGAGTCATTCACGAAGTATGTCGGCGCCAAACCTGTACCA
>CBDVCG010000430.1:0-2536 GCA_965372425.1 uncultured Anaerolineales bacterium | reverse complement strand
CGGTCTCTTTTTTCCATCCATGAATTCGAGCAGGAATGACCCTGGTCTCATTAAAGACCAGGACATCATTTTGTCCCAGCAGCTGCGTGATTTCATAAAAGGTAAGATGACGGATCTCACCAGAAGTCCGGTCGAGACCCAGTAATTTTGAAGAATCACGAGGCGATGCTGGACGCTGGGCAATTCGTTCTGGGGGAAGTTCGTAATCGAAATCCGAGGTAAGCACGGCTAACGGTTGAAGATGCGAATGAGGATATTTAGGATGATGGTTAGCAGCAGGCTCAACACCAGCATGCTGGCAATCGGCATAATGCACGAAGCGTTTTTTCCTTGTATGAGGATATCGCCAGGAAGTCTGCCCAAGGGAATTCCAAATCTTGACGCGACTGCGATGAGCACGCCGACCATGATGAGGACAAACCCGGCGATGATGATCCAACGGGCGAAGCTGGGGATATCAGCCATAATTACAACTCAGGTAGGGTTTGCTGCGCCGATGCGGGCGGTGTGAGACCTAAGTGCGTATACGCGTTCGCCGTGGCCACACGACCTTGAGGTGTCCGATCGATCATTCCCAGTTGTATCAGGTAGGGTTCAACGACATCCATGATCGTATCAGGCTCCTCGCTGATCGATGCTGCGATGGTCTGCAGACCTACGGGTCCGCCGTCATATTTTTTAATGATTGTCGTCAGGACCTGACGGTCAATATCATCGAGCCCGAGCTCATCGATTTCTAAAAGGCTTAATGCTTCCCTGGCAACTTGTTGTGTGATGATTCCATCCGCTCGTACTTGAGCATAATCTCTAACTCGCCGAAGAAGCCGCAGCGCGACGCGAGGAGTTCCCCGTGCTCGGCAAGCAATCTCTTTGCGACCATCATCATCACAGTTGATATTGAGCACATCCGCTGCCCGCGCCACAATCTTCTGCATTGCGTTCTCATCGTAAAAATCCAACCGGTAGATAGCGCCAAACCGCGCCCGCAAGGGGGCCGTTAAGAGGGCCAGGCGTGTTGTTGCTCCTATTGTGGTGAAGTGACGGAGTTGTAAGCGAAGCGATCTGGCGCTTGGTCCTTTACCAATCGTCAGATCAAGCGCGTAATCTTCCATCGCGGGGTAAAGGATTTCCTCGACGGCCCGACCCAAGCGGTGGATTTCGTCGATGAAGAGGATGTCCTTCGATTCAAGATTAGTCAGAATGGCTGCGAGATCGCCGGCACGTTCGATCGCAGGACCGGACGTAACTTTTATGTTGCCCCCCATCTCGTTGCATAAAATATGTGCGAAGGTCGTTTTTCCCAATCCGGGCGGACCGTAGAAGAGCACATGATCCAAGGCTTCCTCGCGTTCCCGGGCTGCCTGAATAAGTATCTGGACATTCTCCCTGACTTTGTCCTGTCCGATCATCTCATCAAGTTGACGGGGGCGTAAAGAGGGTTCCTGGAAATCTTCTTCCATCTTGGTTGGCGTCCATGCTTTTTTATCTTGATTGGGCACGCACGGATTATACAGGAAGCACTTGAAACAGGAAACAGAACTCACTTTTAATGAGAATCTTGGTCGGTAGATCCCCCGCTCGGGAGTAACTCAGGATGATTCCTCCAAATTCCGGGGAGTCGGATGGACATTTGATAGCTGGTAAGGAGATATGTGCGGCTATTCGACGTTGACGGCAGGGCGAATCGGGATTCGGTAGCGACCCATGAAGAAGGGTTCGACATTGATCCCCATCGAGAGATAGACCTGGAGAGGGATTCCTATGTCAGCACATAGAATATCACCATCAATTGAGAATAACCCCGTCTTGGGTAACGCAAGCGTGAGGGTTCTGGTCGGTTGAATTCTAGTACCAGGTGATTCCCCTGTGGTTGCATCGATGCCCGAAGGTAAATCCAGGCAAAGGATCCTGGATTTGCTTTGGTTGGCTTGATCGATCAATTCTTGGGTGAGCCCGTGAGGGGCATCCTTGAGGCTGTATCCAAGCAAGGAATCGATGATCAAGTCAGCTTCCATAATAGTTCGATCCACATCGTCCGATGTGGGATGGTATCCGGCAGCCTGAAGGATGGAGAGTTGATGCCCTGCGTCGCCACGATAATCTTCTTCGCTCTTCGAAAGGATCAAAGATGGCGTAATACCGTGGTTTAGTAAATGTCGAACGCAGCAAATACCTCCACCTCCAGTTCCGCCAGATCCTGCAAGCACAACGACCCTGTCTTCGTTTTGGTTGAGCATCTCTTTCGCTGTGATAGACAGATTTCTTCCTGCATTCTCCATCATTTGAAGTATGCCGAGGTTGAAAACCTCCACAGCCAGACTATCCACCTCTCTCATCTCGGATTCCGTGACCGCGGGTATCCTGGTTCCAGTATCTGATTGGAAGTGCAACCTTGTCATCATAAAACTTTTCTATTCTCCGTCTGGCTAACCATGTTCTGCATGGTTAAAAAGTTCGTGACCGTGTGCACAGTCCAATTCAACTCGCATAGTCCGTATTATAAAGTAAATTATTTGGGGCAGGGTTGACAATACCC
>CBDVCG010000429.1:0-2537 GCA_965372425.1 uncultured Anaerolineales bacterium | reverse complement strand
ATCTCCCGTCTTTTCCTGCCTATGTGCCAACTTTCTGCTGGTTGTGGATCACATGGGGGTTCAGGCGATCTCTGTCGGGATCTCCTCCATCTTGGCCTTCTTTGATTTTCCTATCCAACCCAGGTGGGTATGATCGAATGAATCGGGGTACTTAAAACCATAGCCGAACACCCTGTCGATACTCGAATGTGCAAGCATGATGACACCCACAAGCTGCAGCACCTGGCTGGCAAGAAGCGCCCCGACGAGATAGAACAGGATGGCAAGCCCTTTATGGTGGGTGAGGTTGTAGGTAGCTGCCCCGACTCGCGGTCCCGCTAGATATCCGAGCGCCCCGAGATCAGGGGTGAGCAGAAGCAGCGGGAATATCCACCAGGAGAAGTCAAGGAGCGTAAAGAGGTAGATAGCGAAAATAAAAAGGGCGAACTCCTCTAATTTGATCAGGTTTTTCATCATACTGCCTCCATAATTACACAATGCTGAATAAGTCGGGAATTATACCGTAGCCATGAACGCATGACTGTGACAATGACCTATCGCTGTCTCAATTGAAAAATTCTCAGCCATACCTAAACTGTCGAGTTCCCAGGACGAAGAACAACATGGTCATTCCTAATAAAACCGCAACGGACACCCACACATCAGCGAATGTTCCACCCTGGAATATCAAAATGTGATAGGCATCCATAGCCCAAGCAACTGGGGAAAGGTGACCAATCACCTGCATGAACTCGGGGACGATTTCCAATGGCCACCATGCGCCCCCAAGAGAGGCGAGTGTAATACCTAGAAGCAAGCTCAACCCGCTCGCTTGCTGGGCACTATCCAACCTTGAACCGATGGCAAACGACAAAGCGGTCACGCAAAGCGTGAAGCTCAGCATGACGAAGACGATGGCCAGGAGGTCGCTGCCGAAATATAACCCAGCAGCAAGACCCACGGCGAAGATGATCAAGTATTGGATTAACCCAAGGGTGAATCTTCCTGTAATTTTTCCCCCCAGAAGCTGGCCCCGTCCAATAGGCATCATGATCAAGCGCTGTAAAGTCCAGTCCTCGCGCTCGTGAATCAATGTCACCATTCCCCCAAAAACCGTAAACATGACGAACATGCTTCCCATGCCGGGGACCGATTGCCCCAGACCGTCCTGGAGGTTGATCCCGGCGGGTTCCTCGCCTTCAACAGTCGTGAATTCGAGCGTGACTCGGGCGGGGCGATCCTTCCAATATGCTATTGCTCGTGCGTAAATCGCAGCATTTACACTCTCCCGATCTTCGAATTCAGGTTGACCCACGGACATTTCATCGAGTAGATCGGCGCCGGTACGAGCCGCTGACGATGCTCCCTCAACATTTTGGATCGCGGAGATCACAGCTTGTTCGACGATGCTCTGACCCGGGACCTGCTGTCGTACTAGTAGGACGATGCTCGTGGCTTCGTTCTGCCTAACGTGCCCCGCGAAATCCGGGGGAATAATGATCGCGGCTTCGGTCGTTCCATCCTTAACCCGAGAAGCTGCTGACTCACGATCAAGCTGTTCATCACTCTCAAGCCCACATGTGTTTTCGATATCTCGATCCATAGGACAAAGATGAAGCGATGCCCCTGTTTCTCGCAACGCTTGAACGAATTGGGCAGAAATTTCACTTTCATCGGAGTCAATCACATCGATGGTGAAGTGCGGAGCTTCATCGATCCGTTGGGCTGTAAATACTCCCACGACCAGGGTCATGACGACCGGGATAACGACCAGGCCAACCCAGTTCCCTCGCGACTTGAAAAAAATTCGCAGATCAACCTCGGAAATGTTCAGCAATTTTCTCATGGTCGAACCTAAACTTAGAATCTGCGGTTGAACAACACGAGCCCGATGACAAACATGATGGCGCCTTGAGCGACGAGAATGATGATATTTAGCCCCACATCGGTGCTGCCTGTTGCCAGCGTCTCGAAGGCTTCACGACCCCAATAGATCAAGGAGAGCTTTGAGATCGATTCTGGCAGATTGAAACCAAACGCTCCTCCGAGCACAGCCAGGGTCATATTAATCCCGGTTGCAAAAATTTGACCTTGTTCAGGGGATTTGACGATACCGGCCAACAGCATACCTAGACCGGATACCGCGAAAGCCGCCGCGAGCATCATCGTAAATGTCGCCGGGAAATTTCCGCCCCAGATCAGGGCGAGTTCACCCTCGAGGATGCTGCCCACGATGGTGAGGGCGAAAAACAGGATTAAAAGTTGAAAGGTTACTGAGGCGAAAACGCCGATCAGCTTGCCGCCCAATATGGATGCTTTTGGTGTGGGGGAGATGAGCATTCGCTGCAGCGTCCATGTGCGGCGCTCTTGATACATGCTCAATACCCCGAATTGGGCCGTAAATAGCGCGAAGAACATCGCCTGTGATGAACCCACAGACACAAGAATATATGTACTCTGATTGCGTTCTTCGGCTGTTACTCTCTCCATGACCAGGCTGATGGTTGCTATACTTGGGAAGACTGCGCAACCAAACGCCTCACTGAAATTCATCGTCG
>CBDVCG010000428.1:0-2546 GCA_965372425.1 uncultured Anaerolineales bacterium | reverse complement strand
CACGATCGGCTCCACGTTGGTCGGCCAGGGCGTTGATTCGTTCCTCTTCATCACGATCGCCTTCTACGGCATTCTCCCAACATCGATCTTGTTTACTGCGATCCTATCTCAATGGATCTTCAAGAGCCTCTTCGAGATATTGGCGACTCCGTTCACCTACCTCGTAGTAGGCGCATTAAAGAAAGCGGAAGGGGTCGACAACTACGATGAGGGCACAAACTTCAGCCCGATCAAGATCTAATCTTCTTGCATAGACGAATTCAAAAGACGGCGTGAGGACTTCTTCATCGCCGCCTTTTTCCTTGAGAATTGCTCTACTGAACAACCTTATGCGGTTTCAAGATAGTACTCGATCTCCCAATCCATGACACGAGTGCAGTACTCGTTCCATTCTGCCCACTTCGCTCTTGTGAAAGCTTCGTAGGCTACCTCTCCAAGGGCTTCACGAATGGCTCCATCTCCCTCGAGTTCATTTAGCGCTTCTGCGAGAGATCCCGGAAGCTGTGAGATACCCTTCTCTGTAAGCTCTTCCGCGCTCATCTCGTAGATGTGGAGATCATTCACGGGCGGCGGGCAGTCCAACTCACGCTCAATTCCATCCAATCCAGCCGCGAGCATGGCAGCAAATGCCAGGTAAGGGTTGCATGAAGGATCGGGAAAACGCAGTTCGGCTCGCGTGGAAGATTCTCGCCCTGGTGTGTGGCTGGGGATCCGGATCATAGCCGAACGGTTGATCTGAGCCCAGCACACATATACCGGCGCCTCATACCCAGGAACGATGCGTTTGTAGGAATTGACGGTCGGCGCCACGACTGCTGCAAGAGCGCTAGCATGGTCGATTTGGCCAGCGATGAATTGATAGGCGGCCTCGGAAAGATAGAAGGAATCCTCTCCATCATAGAAAACATTCTTTCCTTCATTATTGAAGATCGACTGATGCGTGTGCATCCCGGATCCATTCATCCCGAAAATAGGTTTCGGCATAAAGGTCGCCGTAAGCCCCTGCTGTGCGGCCAACGCCCTGATCGTGTACTTAAGCGTGACGACATTATCTGCGGCTCGAAGGGCGTCCGTGAAGCGGAAGTCGATTTCATGCTGGCCCAACGCAACCTCATGATGTCCCATCTCGACCTCTAAACCCATGCTGGAGAGCGCCAGCATAAGCTCGTTGCGGACCTGCTGTGCCTCATCACTCGCCGAGAAGTCAAAGTATCCGCCAACATCATGCGGAACTGGATGGATCATGTCGGGTCCATTCCGCCGAAGCAGGAAAAATTCGGGTTCGGGACCTACATTAAATTGCCAGCCTCTCTCATCGATTCTGCTCAGCACCCGTTTTAAGACACCTCGGGGGTCTCCGAGGAAGGGCTCTCCGTCAGGGAGATAGATGTCGCAAAACACGCGGGCCCGTCTTCGATCTACCGAGGACCAGGGTAAAACTGCATAGGTATCCACGTCAGGAAGCAACCGCATGTCGCTTTCCTGGATACGGGCAAATCCTTCCACAGAGGAACCGTCAAACCAGATTCCATCCTCAATCGCTATCTTCAAACGCTCAACCGGGATGTCCACACTCTTCACCGTCCCTGTGACATCGGTGAACTGCAAACAGATAAATTTCACTCCATCTTCTTTGGCTCGTTCAATTATCGAGTTCGCCATTTTCACACCCTCCATTCACAATGTTCTTGATTTTTTCCCTGAACCCTTACTGACCTCTCAGAATAAATTTCCTGGATCGTTTGTGATTTCAGCCATATTCTCACAATACCTCTGGGTATGAAGGTGACCCTGGCAACCACGCACGATAGATGCTGCCTTTCATCGCATGGACGATATCTATGTGCAACCACCCCTCTCGCTTGAATCAGGAGGGCTTAACAAAAAACGACACGCCGGGCGTGCCGTAAATTTCAGGAGATCCGCCCTCTCATTGATCGCAGATAACCAAAAACATAAAAATAGGCTATCCGACCACTGCATTTCCCTTTGTCACACCCGTCACCGGGTTGTTTTTGGGGAAATGCTTTTTGAAAGGGAGAAAGGAGCTTGTGGTTGGCTCCAGAGGCATCCGCTGATCTTTCCGATTTTCCCCGAGATAACCCCGGGTTAGTCCTGTCTTGCGACAGGTAACCTCCACCTCGTGATCTCATGCGAATCCATGAGATCCATACGCTAGACTCCCACTATTCAGTTGTTAATTCGCACTTCTGAAGCATTCTAGCAAATGGTTGTCGATTGGTCAAATCTTACTTCTGAACTTGGTGTGCTGTTTTCTGAAACCACGAAGGTGGGGAGAGGTTTGCAATGAGTGCCAGGTTCCGTGTTAATCATGAATAATAATCAGAAGTATTGGAATGAGTATTGACAGGCCTTGGTCGTTTACGCCAATGCCTGTTTCTTTACGGACTTATTACTCACGTACCGAGCCAGGGTTGAGACGTGCACCGGACTCCCGACGCCGATGGAGATCAGCTAGTCACGATCCTCAAGGAACTCCTGCAGGTAGTCTCCCGGTGTACAGACGACGATTGGAAGAGCCCCTT
>CBDVCG010000427.1:0-2565 GCA_965372425.1 uncultured Anaerolineales bacterium | reverse complement strand
TCCAGGCTTTGCTGCCGTTGATCACCCATTGACCCCCCTCGAGTTCTGCGCTGGTTGTGACGCCGCCAACAAGATCGGAGCCTGCATTGGGTTCTGTAAGGGCGAGGGCGCCCAATCCGCCTTTGCCCTGTGCGAGATCTGGGAGCCAGCGGTTCCATTGATCGTCGTCGCCGAACTGCGCGATCGGGGCGCATCCGAGCCCATTGTGAGCCGAGATAGACAGCGCAGTCCCACCGTCGGCCCATCCAAGCTGCTCGATCGCGATTGCAGCGCTGATGGCATCGACGCCGGCGCCCCCAAAATTCTCCGGAATATTCAAACCCAGCAGTCCGAGCGGCGCCATTTTCTCAATGGCGTCCTTGTTGATGGAGGCTTTTTCATCCATCTCGGACGCAGCTGGCCGTATCACTTTATCGCAGAAATCGTGCACTGCCGCTTGCCACATCCGTTGTTCATCCGTCAGGTTAAAATCCATGATTGCCTCGCATGGTGTCTAAATGGAACGTCATTCACATCGCCAAAATAAAAGCTCTCTCTTATTATTTACAACCCGGGACGATGTACGCGCCGGGGGCAGTATCATCATAATCAAGGTTTTTAAAATCATCGCCTTCTAGAAGGTGATCATGAGAAACGCACTCCATTCCTGCTACTTATGTCTCTTCCAGGGAGGCCCTCAAATCATGGGGTTTGATCAGGATCCCCCACCATTCTCGGATACCAATACCAGAGCACATCCCGGGCAGGTTTGCTATGGATTGAGGATGACTTGTCCCGTAGAGCCGCCGGGGGATAGTAGCCCCGGACAGAAAATCCCGTAATCCGTTCTCTTGGAAATGCTGCCAGCAAGAGCGCATTTATCGCCATGGCTTGCCCTGAAAAATCGATCTCAAGATCTGGATCGACAACTGCACCTGCATCAAATTCAGCCGTTGGGCGACAGCTTCCATCGGGGGCAGGAGGACAGGCGTTGATGCTGCCCTGGACCGATGGGTAATCCACACTTAAGGTGATCGGCAGGTCATCGAGATAACTCTGGAGGAGCACTTCATCTAATCTTGCATTAGCTGCAGCTTGCAGTTCGGCTGCCGAAGCCTCTGGGTCCTCGCTGAGCGGTTCATGCCAATACAGCACCACTTCATCCACCATATCGATAAATGGAGGTGGTTCATCTAGCCCAGGATCCAGCTCTAGAGCAATTTGACCCGAGTAGCGCTTCCTAATCTCATCGATGAGGTCTCTCCAATGTTCTTCGCTAGAGTTGAGCACTCCTGACGAGGTGCCATCTGCGAGTTTTCCGGATGGGAAGGCGGGGGAAACCTCTGCGCCGCCCAAGATGAGCTTATCTGCGTCGACCCTGGCTGCCAAATCTGCATAGCTCAACATGAAGGACTTGTATTCATCAAACCAGACCGTCCACCATGTGCGATCTCGCCCCGCACCAGCCCACCAATCCGCGAGATTACCGGAAGAAGGAAGGAGGCTTGGACGGATAACGATCATGGAGTTATTTTGCTGAGCAGCCTCGATCCATGATTCCAGCTCTACTTCGAACGGCGCCAGCGCGGGATCGAAGGAGATGATGGGAATCGGGTTTTGCCTCTCGAAAACCCACGCTGGTGAGTACGTGACCGAATTTGCCCCGAGATTGTGGATATCTTCCAGCGCCTCGGGGATGGTGCTGTCCATGGACGGATGGAAGCGGGGTGATAGCTCTATGCCCGCATCGAATCCAGGCCTTGCGATGATCAAGTCGGAAATGATTGAGGTGGACGGAGCTTCCGAACCATACCATTGCCAATCCTCGATTTCATCAACGACACCTCCTTGATCTTCGGAAATCGTCAGAGGGCGTCCTGCGGCGTTTGGTCCGAAAGTTTCGATATCATCCGCACTTCCGCATTGTGAATTCCGGCAATATCGATACTCCAATTTCCCGGTGAAATCAAGCGGGCTGTTGATGATGTAGAACCACTCATTTGTGCCTATTTTCCACATCCGGATGGGCTCATACCATGTGGAGGGGTTGATCTGGAGAGTGACATCGTCTAGTGGGGGCGTATGATCGGGTGCTTTGACATGAAATGCCAAACTGCCTCGATTGCCGACATGCCAACTAGCAATCGTATCGCGTATCGTAATATCTTCGTCGGGCAGGATAACTTGCCTCGTCCGGAAGAATCCGCCCCCGTCGCGCTCAGCATTCCACAATCCATCACCCTGTGTGTACTTATAACGTAAATCAGTCCCTTCATAGAGTTTTAAAACTGCGATGTAGTGAAGCGGGTCCACCATGATGAGTTCGGGCATATGCTCGATCGATAAGTCGAGGTTGCCCTTCAATGCTACGAATCGATTCCCGAGCTGCACGATATTTCCCGCAAGACGGAGCTGGGTGCCGGGTATCGTGTCCGCAGGGACAGTTACCTCAAAAGTCACCGTCACAGGAAGAGCCTTGGGCAGTTCCATGATGACAGGCGTGGTTTGGTCGGGGGCGATCTGAACTTCCTGAGCAACAACTCCCACTGAACCGTCAGGGCTGAACGCGGTCAGTGTGTGTAAACC
>CBDVCG010000426.1:0-2580 GCA_965372425.1 uncultured Anaerolineales bacterium | reverse complement strand
CCCGAAGACACAAAATCCGCGCTCGATCATGGCGCCGAGGGGATAGGTCTGCTGGGCACAGAATTCCTCTACATCGAGCGGAATGAAGCTCCCGATGAAGCCGAACAACTGGAAGCCTACAATGCGATCCTCGACCTCATGGAGGACCGCCCTGTCATCGTACGCACGCTCGACGTGGGAGGTGATAAAGAGCTTCCGTACCTGGATTTGGGGGATGAAGCCAATCCGTTCCTGGGATGGCGGGCGATCAGGATGTGCCTCGACCAGCCAGATTTTTTCAAGATCCAACTACGCGCTTTGCTGCGCGCCAGCCCAGGGCATGACCTCCGCATTATGTTCCCGATGATCGCGACCCTCGGGGAAGTCCGTAGATCCAGAGAACTTCTCTATGAAGCCCGTAAGGAAGTCGAGGAGGCCGGTCAACCAGTAGCGGGATTGATTCAGCTGGGGATCATGGTCGAGATTCCTTCCGTTGTGGTCCTCGCGGATCAATTCGCGAAGGAGGTTGATTTCTTCAGCATCGGCACGAACGATCTCACGCAGTACACGCTGGCGGCGGAGCGAACAAACGAAAAAGTCTCACATCTGGGCGATGCTTGCCACCCCGCCGTCCTGCGGGGGATCAAGCGTGTGATCGAGGAAGCGCACGTACAGGGTATCTGGGTGGGGTTGTGCGGTGAACTTGCAGGCGACCCTGAGGCCGTGCCCATCCTGCTCGGATTTCAACTCGACGAATTCAGCATGGCGCCCGTCTCCATACCCCGTGCGAAATCCATCATCCGCAGCTGGTCGCTCGCAGGCGCTAAAAAGCTGTCCGAAAAAGTGATCGACATGGACTCGGCTGCGGCGGTCCGGGCGCTTGTGAAGGAACAGTCCCCAGGTTAGAGTCATTCCCGTTTCTGCATCGTGCTCAATGCAGATAGGTAGATTAGAGAGCACCCTGGTCAACTCAGATACTCGTCAGGAGGAAATTGATGGTTGCCAAGACTTCGAGCGGGAAAAACACACCCTTGATTATCGCTTTTATCGTTGCCGTCGTCTTACCCTGCGTCTGCTGCCTCTGTCTATTGCTCATTGGGGGAGCGTTCTTCAGCTTCCTGCCCACGGACGCATTTTTTGTTCCAATTGGACCCATCTATTAGGACGTCCGGAGAACCATCCCTTCCTAAGACCGAGATAATATCGTGATCTCTCAGGAAGTGTTTCACGTAATATAACTCCCGCAGTGGAAAATAGTTTGAACGTCAAGAACCCCCGAACGTTCAGGTTATATGAAGATCACGTTGTGATTGGGAATCTGGCTGGTATCTATACTTGGAGAGTCTCTCCAGCCAGCTTCTCGATGACCCCGATGACGGCTGAGTTATCGAGATCGCGCATCCCCATCTGCAACATGCTTTCATATAGTTGATGATTTCCTGCCGTTGCAGGCAGGGGTGTTCCATATGCGCGAGCTGTATCCATAACGATTCCGAGATCCTTATACTGCATATAAGCCCTAAAACCAGGCTCACGATTCCCGTCTAAAAGGCGCTGGGGTTTGTTATCCAGCGTCCAGCATTGAGCGGCACCTCCGCGGATGGCATCGATGACTCTCCCCGGCTCCACACCTGCCTTCTGAGCGAAGAGCATGAGTTCCCCCATGGCGACCATCTGTGCGGCGACCATGATCTGATTGCAGGCTTTTGCGACCTGACCCGCACCACTTTCGCCGACGTACGTAATCGTCTTCCCGATCACACCCAGGACTGGCAGGACTTCATCAAAGGCGTCTTCAGGTCCGCCGACCATGATGGCAAGCGTCCCGGCTTTTGCGCCAATATCACCCCCCGAAACAGGCGCATCGAGCGACCTCACGCCATGGGAACCAAGACGATCGGCAAGAACCCGCGCGGTCTCTGGCTTAATCGTGCTGTTGTCGATAAAAATCTTGCCTTCCCGGCAGCCTTCGAGGATTCCATTCTCGCCCAGGACGACGGACTCAACATCAGGAGAGTCAGGCAGGTTGGTAAATACGTAGTCGCTTTTCTCGGCCACTTCTTTGGGGGTATCCGCCGCCTCCGCGCCTGCTGCAACCAGCTCTTCCACCGCTTCAGGGCTGCGGTTATGGACAGTTAGAGGATAGCCCGCGTTCAATATATTCAGCGCCATCGGTTTGCCCATCAATCCAAGGCCAATATAACCCACGCGCTTGTTCATCGTCGCCCTCCCGGGGGATTATTGTGTATACCAGATTCAGATGTCGTTCGATAAGAGAAGACAGATGACCCTTGGACATCTGTTAAAACCAACAAGTTGCCGTGATGGTCCCGCCTACTTCTTGAAAAGCCTCGTCGGACGCATGAACTTGACGAGCATGGCGAGCGTAAAACCTGCCGCGGTGATCGCCGCCATGTAGACCTTCGTGACATCGTAGATAGGTTCAACCCGCACACCCTCAGGCGAGACGATGACCACAGCTACAGGACGGGAAAGCGTCTTGCCACCGGCCCCCCCCCCCCCCCCCCCCCCCCCCCGCGTGGGCAGGCCCCGACCCCCCCAAAAACCACCCCAAAACCCACCCCAAACAAAAACCCCCCC
>CBDVCG010000425.1:0-2582 GCA_965372425.1 uncultured Anaerolineales bacterium | reverse complement strand
TGGGAAGATTTGATAGAAAATGGCATCTTGAATCCAATCTGGACCGCTCATGCATATGCCTCAGAGGATGTTTGCCCAAATCCGAAAGAAAACGTTGAGAGGGTTATTCCACCCCAAATTAAAGTGCTCAGTTGCTGCTAGTGTCCACAGATTACGAATCCTCAATCTTCATCAAGGCAACGTCGATGGATATCTGCAGATCGGCGCCCATGACAACGAAATCCTCTATCGCGTTTTCGATCGGCTGGACAAAATTGTCAAGGTCACTCCTGAGCGGACGTGGAATCCCAGATTGGACGGCACTCAGGGCTTCAGATTTCAAGCGATCCGATATGTGAACATTGAAGATAACGGGGAGATGTGCGGCACCATCTGGATTACCGAGTATCTCCTGAGCCTCCGGTGTCAGTAAAAAGCGCATAAATCCCCACGATGCTTCTAAATCTACATTGGATGAACCTGAGACGAGATACGCGTTTTCTGTCCATACAAATCCAGCAAGAGAGCGATTGCTCTTTGTGTAAACAGGCCATCGATCAACAGCTAAATTTTCTGCCCCCAAACTCGTGGAGAGTTGAGAGAGCATATCGGACTCTGCGATAAACCAACCGCTTTTACCCTCTTCGAACATAGAACGATCAACATCCTCATTAAAAACCACGCGTCCTGCCCGGCTCATTTCGTTGAGCAGCTCCATCCAGCAAAACCCAGCTTCGGTCGAGATGGATAGATCGCCCTCAGGAGTGAAGAGACTTCCGTTACACGCCGCAAAATAAGCGGCCGAATTAAAGAAGCCGAAGTCAAGGGGCATGATCATACCGGTCAAATCCCTCTGCTCGTTCGCCCGGCGGATAAACCCATCGACGTCACGTACTCGCTCCGATATAAGACCGGGATTGCGATACAACACCATGCCATGTAATTCTATGGGCACAGCCAGGACCGTCCTTCTGTCCCCAGTCTGTGACCATGCCAGAGGCAAGATCGACCGCTGCAATTCGGAATCCACGTAATCAGAAAGGTCCATGATGAGACCATCTTCCATAAGCGTAGGCCCCCATGGAGAAGGCCCAAGCAAGATTGTCGGTTTCTCGCTTGTGTCCATCGCCCCGACAAAGTCGTCGTACAGGGAACGCCCTGGTCGATAGCCGATGGAGAAATTGATATCAGGATGACGGGTTCGGAATGCCTGGATAGCTTCAGCCAACCCACCCATCTCATTGGGAGTCCAGTCCAGCCAGATCACGACATCGCCGCCGATCCCGGGTGTGGGTGTGAGCTGTTCGTCGACTGCGGGAGACGGGTCCCCCGCTGGAGTTTGGGCCGGTGCTGGTGGTGGAGGAGGACCTGTCGCATCCGTACTGCATCCAGCAGCAATCACGAAGACAAGGAACCCGATTGCAGTTCGCCTCACCAACTGATTTCCTGGTTTAACATCTTGTGGGATCATGATAACGGGCCAGATTTAATTAAGCACAAATTTGTAGTCGAGAATGCGTTGTTTGGACTGTATAGGCTTCATTTCATTTGTGGAGGAAAGTTTTGTATGCTCTTTCAGCAACCCTCATCATCGGAGCATGAGTCTACCATAGCGCGTTTCTTAAACAGCATTTCTACCTCACTCGTAAATGCTTCTGTTTTAATGAAACTCGTGTTCCAATTACGCGCGTTCGGGGGGGCTTATGGAGAAATCATCGGGCATGGAAACATGTTAAAGCCATCATCCAAAATGAGCGATATAATCCCAACCATGTCATCAAGACATCCTGAGGGATGGCGTCTGATCCTCTCCAAACCCCTATCTGGCGCCGAAAACATGGCGCTTGATGAAGCCATTCTGGAAGCTGTAGGGACAGGAGATTCAACACCGACCTTACGGCTCTATGCGTGGAATCCACCCTGTCTTTCCCTGGGGTTTGCACAGGCAATCACAGATGTCGATCAGAAACGGCTATCCGAACAGGGTTGGGACATCGTCCGGCGACCTACCGGAGGTCGCGCCATCCTCCATACAGATGAACTGACCTATTCGATTCTTGCTCCCGCGGACCACCCTCATCTCAAGGGAGATGTACTCTCCAGCTATCGGTACCTCAGCACGGGATTGATCAAGGGATTGGAGCTTATGGGTGTCGAGACGGAAGTACAGCCTTCCAAGCATCCTACCAAGGCCGATAATATCGATGATCCAGTTTGTTTCGTGGCGTCAAGCGCGTACGAGATCACACACGGGGGGAAGAAACTCCTGGGAAGTGCCCAGACTCGTCGGAAGAACTCAATTCTTCAACACGGGACGCTGCCGCTCACGGGGGATATTGCTCGAATATGTACAGTGCTTGTTTATGTCGACGAACCCGCACGACGGCAGGCAGCCAGGCAAGTCCTGGAGCGAGCAACGACCTTGGAACATGCAAGTACGCGTATTGTAAGCTGGGATGAGGCTGCTCGAGCCATGGTGGATGGGTTTGCAAGCGCCCTTGGCATTGAGTTTACCGAGACACCTGTAACCTCAGCCGAGCTGCGAAGAGCAGAAGTCTTAGCCTCTGAGCGATATCAGAACTCAACCTGGACAGAACGCGCAT
>CBDVCG010000424.1:0-2606 GCA_965372425.1 uncultured Anaerolineales bacterium | reverse complement strand
GCCACGTTATATGTGTGTCCTTCCAGAATCGCTGCTGTAGTAGTAACTTTGTTGTTGCCGTTGATAAACAATATTTCTTCAGGTGGCCTCACGGTCATGGCGTTCTTCGCGAGTTCGATTGAATAATTATCCTTGGAGCACATATGCAGACATCTTTCCCGAGCCGGAGCGTGGTTTTGTGCTGGGCAGATAAGTCTAAAGGGACCCCGGGATGTTAAATATTTTGCTCCCCAGATTCAGCGCCGATCTTGCTACGCTGCGCCGGAAGCCTTCACCCATCCAGTAAGTCTCGAACATCACCTTGCCCCAGTGCCACCAGCGACCCGAGCGCGGCGGGCTTACGTCCGGGTCAGGTTCAGCGTAAAAATGTCCGCTCGCAAAACCAGCCGAACCACTACCCGACTCGATCCAACAGTAACCCACACCATCATATTCGCCCCGGGGTTCGACCCCGGCAATTTCATCTACAATGCGGGCAGCTACGATCTCCCCCTCGGCGTTGGCGAAAGTACCAGCCTTAGGGAGAGGTAAGCCGTTACTCAAGGTAATAGCTGCCACATCGCCGATTGCATAGACATTCTCGAAACGGGTTTGGAGGGTGTGTTTGTCTACTGGGACCCAGCCGGCCTCGTTGGCCAGCGGAGATTCCTTGACCACCGGCGGCGGTCGATGGGGCGGCACGGCAGCAAGGAAATCAAAATGCTCTTTCCTGCCATTGTTAAATACAAGTTTCTTCCCAACATGATCGATGTGATCCAGCGGTAGATTTGGATGATATCCGATGCCTTTTGCAGCCATCATGCCTACAACGGCTACTCCCATATCTATCCCAGCCACGAGCATCGGTTGAGGTTCTGGAGTAAAAACTTGCACCTGACAGTGATCGCGGATACCACGGCGACGGAGAGAATCCTCGATGAGCATCGCTGCCTCGTAGGGAGCAGCTGGACATTTGTAGGGCATGGCCGAAACCACCACGGCCACACTTCCTCCCGTGAAGTTTTGCAGTGCCAGCCATAATCCAGCTGCTCCTTCAAGATCATAGAAGTTGTGAGCGGCTTCAACGTAACCGGGCATGGCTTCAGGGGCCAGGTCAGCCCCCAGAGCCAACACCATATAGTCATAATTCAGTTCTTCACCTCCGGCCAACACCTTATTCTGGTCGGGGTCGATGGCATACACCTCAGCCTTCACTACATCAATGCCTGGTCGTAATAAGCGACGCAGGTCTTTGGTCAGCTGTTCAGACTCCCTCCACCCGACCATCAACCACACCAGCGAGGGCGTGAAGATGTGCTCGGATCGCTTGTCCACCACAACGACACGATGGTCTGAACTCAACCGATCGCGCAACGCATTGGCCGTTACTACACCACCAACCCCACCACCCAGGACAAGAATTGTTTTACTATTCGTCATCCTTTACCTCTTTCCTCAATAGCGGATATCCGATCATCCTGCGTTCAAAACCAGAACGAGCTCGCGAGATTCAAAAACTTCCGGGTAGGATCGAGATGCATGGTGGTCAACCTGACTAGACTCAATTGATGGAATTGTATAAAACCTGAGCGTTACTCTCATCCCGAGAGATTGGTTTAATGTGCGGCAGGGAGATCAATATTACTTTCGAGGGTGGGTAGTTCAGCCGCGAGACTCTCGATAAATTCCATCACCGCGTCATAGGTCTGGTCTTCTTCTCTTAATCCCCGGAGGGCGCGGAGTAATTCCCGGACAACTACTTGCGCACCCTTCTGAGCTTCGTCGCTTTTACCCAACACGGAGATTTTGATATATCTGCGATAGCCATCAATGTACGTTTCATGAAATGCCATGATCTTAACGCTTCCTTTCCAAACTCGGGTTGAAAGAAGCTTGGTCGTTGAGTCTGTATCGATGTCATTCGGGCCTTCCTTGCTAAACCATACGGAATGACATCAGAGCCTGTGGATTAATGTCGTTCACTTTGATAAACCAAAGGGGCTCACAGCCACGACCCTCACCAATGGGTAGTGGTAAAAGCAAATACGCAGCCTAGGTTTTCTCCCCAGGATGAACGGAAACCCGACCTTGCACTCCTTTTCGTATCGCCTTCAATAACTCCTCTGGAGCAGCGCGCTTGGAAACATAGCCGTTTGCACCCACAGAAATCATCCTCTCGACATATTCGCGGTCCTCGTGAATCGTGAGTGCAACAACAACCATCTCTGGATATCGCTCCTTGATTTCTTCGGTAGTCTTAATGCCCGATCCATCTGGCAACCCAATATCCATCAAGACCACGTCTGGCTTGAGGCTATGTGCTAACTCAATTGCCTTTGTAGCTGTGTCCGCCTCTCCGACGATATCAATATCAGATGCTGATTCCACAAGCATCTGCAGCCCCATGCGGACAACCGGATGATCCTCGACTACAAGAAGCGTAATTGGCATCGCTTTTATCTTAGGTCCTTCAAGATTGATCAAATCTTGGTTCGGGTCGTACTCGTCCGTCGCAACCAAGTGAAAGCCTTCCCAGATCAATGAGGGTTCTGAGCTAAGCTGGTTCCGGGAAGCTTGCAGCCACCTGGACTCGCATCGCACTTAGTCGACTCCTGAGGGTCTTTGCC
>CBDVCG010000423.1:0-2607 GCA_965372425.1 uncultured Anaerolineales bacterium | reverse complement strand
ATCTACCTCTGAACCGACTACAACGTAGGGTTCAGCTCCAGTAGCTTCCCGGCATGAATCAATCGACCAGGAAAGCATAGGCATTCCCCCGAGCCTATGGAGCACCTTCGGGATGTCAGACATCATGCGTGTCCCAAGGCCAGCAGCGAGGATCACGGCTTTACAAACCATGATGGCCTCCTGACGAAATGTGTGCCATATGGCGGCAGTTTAACCTACCATGCAGCCCAAGCGTGGGATATTTACAGGCTGGATGAGGGAGAGATTGCGGAGGTTCTTCTTCTTGTTGAGGTATCAAGGTTTCTTTCAAGTCTCAGGCTGGGGCGCCAGGATTCGAACCTGGATTCACGGATTCAAAGTCCGGTGTGCTGCCGTTACACCACGCCCCACTGGACCCAGATTGGTGCACCGAATTGTAACATATGCAGCCATAACCAAATTGAACGAAGCGGCGCAGCATTTCGAAAATGGTGCCCTGAGGACGCGGAGAAATCCGTGCTAACGTAAGGTCTTCGGCGATGGACGGGCTGGGAATCACTAAGATTCGTCAGGCAGTAAGCCCTTTTTCCTGGCTTCCTCGTAGGTGAGGATGCCGTTATCAACCTCTTCCACCGAGGGAGAATCCTCTATAGCTTGATCCCAGAAGTCCTCTGCGTCCTCTTTTTCTACCGTGTTAGCTTCTTCCTGTAAATCTGGCTCTTCGTTTTCTTTATCGTTTGCTGTTACCACTTTCCACTCTCCAAATGGAGATTTCGCCCGTCTTTCCTCGAGCACATCCTGCTCGGCTTCGGATGTTTTCACCACACCACTGCTTGATAATTGATCGAGGAGTTCATCAGCCGTGGACCGACCGGCCTCAACGACTTGGACGAGTTGATCGGTCATCGTTCTGGGAACCACGATGACGAGCGTGTCGAATGCTCCGACATTCAAGAGGTATAGGTTATAAGCCCCGCCTTCAATATAGAGGAGGTTCCCAGGTAAGAGTCCATCGATTAAACTGCTCACCTTCAATGCAGAATCGGATGCCGTCATGAGGGAAGGCAAGGCGATTTCCAAATCAAAATCCACGGTTTCGCCTACACGTGCGACCTCACGCCCATAGTCGTCAATAAGCAGCGCTGCCGCTGCAGATAGATTGGTCATGGCGACATCGAGCCGCTCGCGGATGTTCTTTTTGGTGCGTTCGGGAACCGCACGACCACGCAGCTCCCCGGTCTGTCGAAGTACGCTTGCTACCGCCTCGAGGAACAGGCTGGTCCCAATCGGTTTTTGCAGAAGCGCAACTACCCCGAGATCCTCGGCCTCCTTGCGGATTTCCTCCGTAGGATGACCGGTAATGATGATCACTTTGGCTTCAGGGTTCAACTGGCGAACTTTGCGAACAAGATCCACACCCGAGATGCCGGGAAGTTTTACGTCGGCAACGAGTAAATCGACAGGACCACGCCCCAGCTCACGCAAAGCGTCTTCTCCAGAGGGCGCGTCGACGACGATGCACTCCCAGCCGGAGAGCTCGATGCTGGATCGGAGCATCCGGCTGACTTCTCTCTCATCATCTACGAGTAAGATTCGGGGAACACTCATGTTCAGGATTTTAGCACAGCACGCAGTTCAAGCAATTCACAGATGCACCGATTGATTATGAGATTCATCCCCCTTATTATGTCAAGTCGTTCTAATCATATCAGCGCAGAAGATCGAGAATCGGCGATGAGCCTGCAGATCGGCATGTTAGCGTTGTTTAAGATGCTAAAGAACAAACTCCTTTTAAAGCCCTATCCTGGTATCGCGAGCGAAGCCAAGCGATCCCCAACTTCGCCTTCTCTGATCCTGCGGGGGGGACTGCCATCCTGTCGCTTTACTCAGGACAGGCGACGCCCTTCAAGCTCATCGGGAATGCATCCATCAGTCCGCCCAACCATAAATAGCAGCGCTCATCGCATAAGCCTGGAGGACCACCCTTTTGGGCGCCCTTCGGGTTGGTCATCAAGGAGCAATGCTCCCTTCGACACTAAGCCCAGAGCTTCAGATTTCAAATCGACCGCAGCGGCGCGCGGTGGTCGTCAGCATCCTGATACAGCCAGCAGCGCACAAGATGAGCTGGTGATCGTTCGATGAGGTCAGGTTCATACTTCTCACAAATAGTTAGGCCAAAATCCTCACGTGCTGAACATCGTGGAGAAAACCTGCACCCCGGAGGAAGGTCGGCGCGATCAAGTAATGCTCCCGGGATGGTCTTCAATCTTTCTGATGTACCTTCAGGATTTGGAAGCGAGGCAATCAACCCTTGAGTATAGGGATGAAATCGGTGATCGAACAATGACTCCACACCAGCTTCTTCAACAATGACTCCGGCATACATGACGGCGACACGATCGGCCAGCTCTGCGACGACGCCGAGATCATGAGATATCAGGAGGATGGAGGTCGCATCGCTTGCATTCAATTCATCGAACAGCTCCAGGATTTGGGCCTGGATGGTGACATCCAATGCGCTCGTGGGCTCATCGGCGATGATGAGCTCCGGGTTAAGCGCGATCGCCATGGCGATCATTACCCGCTGCGCCTGACCACCAGAAAGATGATGAGCATAGGCGCCCATCA
>CBDVCG010000422.1:0-2614 GCA_965372425.1 uncultured Anaerolineales bacterium | reverse complement strand
ACGTCTGAAAGGAAAACGATCAAACCCGCCCAACGGCTGACGCTCAGCCCGACATTCATCACCCCCACATTGCCGCTCCCGACTTCTCTTAGATCCTTCCCCGTCACAAGCTTCGTCATAATCCAGGCGACCGGAATCGACCCTACCAAATAAGCCCCAGCAAACACGATGATGAGCATGCTGAACCTTCCTTAAATCACACGTACAAAACCACGATCCCCGTCGACAGTAATTGGACTGCCATCCTCCAGTAGATTCATGACATTGGCAACAGACATCACCGCCGGAATACCGTATTCCCGCGCCACGATAGCACCATGGGACAGGATGCCTCCCGATTCCGTCACAAGGCCACGGGCAATCCCGAAGAGCGGCGTCCATACTGGGGTCGTGAAGGGCGCCACGAGAATGTCGCCGTCTTGAAGGTTATTGAAGTCATCGGGTCCGCGGATCAATCGAGCTACCCCCGAAACTACACCGGGGCTGCTGGCGATGCCAGAAAATTGTCCTTCTTCACCAGCGCTCGATGGTCGCTCGCGAAGAAAAACTTCACGCTCACCAATAATCGCATCCGGCCAGGGATAGGATTGGGCAAAATCAAACTCTTCCTTGCGGGTTCGGACCAGCTTCCTTCGATCACATGGTTCGAATGCGTTCTCTTCAAGCTCATCAAAGGTCAAGAAGAATACATCTTCTTCATGATCGATCCACCCGTTGTTTACCCATCGCCGACCAATTTCATGGAGATATTGCCGGAACAGAGGGAACACCCGCGTCATCTCAAAGTGCATTGTGTCACGCTCGCGCGTGAGGGCTTGTGCGTAGCGGAGAACCCAGAAGAAAATTGGTTTGATGAACCAACGGCCAATCCATGTCTGGGACAACTGATCAGAAACCTCCTTCGTGGCTTCAATTCGAGCGCGTTGAAGATCGTCCTGACGCAGATGTGGATCCTGGGATGAGTCGGCCTCGAGATAGCCCCGGATAAAACCCAGAACCGGGGTGGGATCTTCTACCCAGGTAGGGTACATGATGTCCATACGTATCTCTCGATGCCCGTAAGCTTGAAGGAATTTGTCAAATTCGACGGCGAACTGACTATCACCCGGTAGTTCAGCCAAGGTCGTCCCACGACTTGGAGCCGAACCACGCTTTAGGACCTGAAATACCTCTGGTTCACGCTTCGCTACCTCGGCCAGATCCCACAGCCTCAGATTTGTTTCCATTGTCATGTTCCCATCGACACCGGAGATGAGACGCGCGCGCAGCATTTCGGTGTCTTCCCCAGCAAAACGTTCCAGAAACGATCCAAGCACCTGGTAGCTGAGTCCGGTGATTGCAATCAACAGGAAATCATAACCAAGCAAAATACTGCTAGCACCGAAGACTTTCTCCCTTATCCTGGTGACGAGTTCTTCATCACTCGCAGAGTCGATGGGTAAGGATTGAAGCTCAGCAATCTCACCTTGATACTCAGAGATGATGTCGGCTAAGCGTTCCGGGAAACGGTACATGATGCGGAGCATTCGCACCGTCATTTCGTAGTACGCGAGCGATGAGCCCCCTTTAACCGATCGCTCCTGATGACCAAAGGGATTCATGAGCTGACCTACCACTCGCTGTCGAACCGAAGTGGGTAGAGGCGCCAGCGCAGTTTCGATATAGCTTCGGTTGAAATAAGGCTGGTTATAAAATACCCCAACGGGTTCAATATCCTGAGGAGGTTGAAAACCCCACAGATTGAGCACAAAATCTAGCATTTCTCCGATGAGATGCTGCATCACTGAAAGAAAGAGCGGCGAGAGCGATTCAGGAAACAATTCCACGAACATCGATCGGTTGTACTCAGGTTCACTCCCTAGATCCTCATCCTTGGCTAGGGTCGTGATCGGACGTGCCTGCAGCACGTAGCAGCGATCGCCCTCATAGGCCCACTCAATATCATGAGGATGACCATAGTGCGATTCAATTGCAGTTCCCAGAGTTGTGAGCTCAATGACTTGTTCGTCCTTGAGTGCATAGATATCCCGTCGTGATTCGGGTGTGCTGAGTTCTTTGATCCCCCCTTCCCCATCGTTCAAGATCGTGATTTCCTTCGTGCCTTTCTCCTGCGAGAGAACAGCAAAGTCGTCCTTGCGGATGACATATGTGTCGGGCGTAACCAGCCCGGAGACGATGGCTTCACCTAAACCCCAGCTCGCGTTGAGCACCACCTCTTCGACGTTGCCGGAGACCGGGTTGGCAGTAAACAGCACGCCCGAAGTGTCTGGCTCAAGCATGCTCTGGATGACAACCGCAGCCCGCACCATCAAGTGATCGTATCCCTGACGCTGGCGGTAAGCCATGGCTCGTGCGGTCCACAAGGATGCCCAGCACGCCTTGACATGCTGGATAACATTGCGCTCACCCCTGACATTGAGGTATGTGTCCTGCTGACCTGCGAAAGAGGCTTCTGGCAGGTCCTCCGCCGTTGCGGAGGATCGCACCGCAACCGGAGCTTCTGCCGCCCCCTCAAACTGAAGGATTTCGCATAGATCTCGATAAAATCGAATGATGCCCTCAGTGATGGAAGAAGGGATTTCTTCTTCCAGGATGAGCGAACGTATCTCAGCAG
>CBDVCG010000421.1:0-2618 GCA_965372425.1 uncultured Anaerolineales bacterium | reverse complement strand
GGTGGGTTTAAGATTTCCACTTTATCCGCTCTTCGTTGCACCCGCTTTTTACTATCTGGTGAGGGGAGTCCGATTGCGACGCAGAAATGACTTTATCCTGTGCGGCCTCGCAGTGGGCATCGGCCTCCATGGCTACAGCCCAGTCAGGGTTTTACCCATTGCGATCGCGATGGGTGTGGGGCTTTACCTTCTCCATAAAGATGCGCGCGGTCAACGGGCCGCATTCATCGGATATCTGGTCGCTACGGGGCTTGTTGCTCTTGTCGTGTTCATGCCGCTTCTACGTATTGCTGTCCAGCGACCCGATGATGTGATTTTGAGGATGATAACTAGAATTGGAAGTGCAGAGCAAGAAATTACGGGTTCACCACTCTTGATATTTGCAAAAAATATATATAAAGCCCTGATCATGTTCGCCTGGGATAACGGAGAGGTGTGGGTCAACGGAATCCCGGGAAGACCTGCATTAGATTGGATCACCGGCGCATTCTTCCATCTGGGCGTACTCATCCTGGCGGTGCGCTACGCCATGAAACGCTACTGGGTCGATTTATTTATACTCATTTCCATCCCCATCCTGCAGCTACCTTCGACTTTGTCCATTGCGTACCCCGGTGAAAACCCGGCCACGAATAGAACTGCAGGGGCGATCATTCCGGTTTTTATTGCCGCCGGGATGGGCGTGGGTGCCATTCCTGCATGGGTAAGATCTCAATGGAGATCTCGGAAGAGCAGATTGATTGCAGCGTTGTCGGTCTTTCTTCTCATACTCCTTGCCGCCAGAATCAATTACAATCTCGTGTTTGTGGAATACAAAGAACTCTTCCGGCGATCAGCGTGGAATACGAGCGAGCTCGGTGATGTTATCCATGGATTCGCAAATTCGGTTGGGGATTACGATACCGCTCATGTCGTGGCATATCCCCATTGGGTAGATACCCGGTTGGTGGGCATGAACGCTGGTAGACCAACGATAGACTACGCAATCTCGAGAGAGCGGCTTGTGGAGCTTGTTCTCGAAGATCGGGCACAACTGCTCATCTTGAATACCGAAGACGTTGAATCACTAGATTATCTACGGGCGTTGTATCCTTCAGGGGTGATTTCTGAATGGCATTCAGATCTTGAAGGGAAGAGTTTCATTATTTTCTTTGTTCCTGCTGGAGCGGAGAACGATCCGAGTGTTCTCGCTGAGCCGGAGTCTTGATGGAATATCCCCACGAAACCTCACCCGAGATACCTACAAAGAAGGACCTCCCTAAACGATCGCAGACGACGGACATACTCGTGGGGCTGCTTCTCGTCGCCATCCTTGGTCTGGCAGCCTATCTAAGATTTACCGGGATCAACTGGGATGAATTCACGCATCTCCATCCAGACGAACGATTTCTCACGATGGTCGAGACCAGTATCAAGCCGCCTTCTTCCGTTGGAGAGTATTTCAACACAGACCTATCCCCACTAAACCCTCACAACGTAGGTCACGGATTCTTTGTTTATGGAACGCTGCCCATTTTTCTTGTCCGTTTTGTCGCGGAGTGGGTGGGGAAGACGGGTTATGACGAAGTTCAATTGGTGGGCCGTGCGCTTTCGGGGGTGTTTGATCTCATCTCGATTGTATTGGTTTATCTCATTGGAGAACGACTTTATTCTCGCAGGGTAGGGGTACTGGCGGCTTTGTTCCTCTCCCTTTCTGTGCTCTTAATCCAACACGCCCATTATTTTGTCGTCGATCCCATTGCGAATACGTTCATCTTGGCCGGACTCTATTTTGCCGTCCGGGTTTTGGATACGGGCAAATTGCTGGACTACGCACTATTCGGAGTGATCCTGGGCATGGCGGTCGCATCGAAAATAAGCGCCGCGCCCATCGCTGGCGTGCTCGTACTTGCGGCAGGCGCGCGATTTATTCAGACACCTGCGGAGGAGAGACAACGGGCAGCTTTTCAAACATTTGCATTTCTGGGCGCTGCGGCTGTGCTGTCTCTCGTGGTGTTCAGGATCTTCCAGCCGTATGCGTTCTCGGGTCCATCCATTTTCGGTATCAGCCTAAATCCGAAATGGTTGGGAAATATGGCTGAGATTCGGAATCAGCAGGGCGGGAACACCGATGCGCCGTATGCTCTCCAATGGGCGAATCGGACACCAGTCCTTTTCTCCCTTCGGAACATGGTGATCTGGGGATTGGGAGTGCCGCTCGGGGTGCTCGGTTGGTTAGGTTGGGCGTGGGCATTGGTCCAGATGGTGAGGGGAAGATGGCAGCGTCACCTCATCCCCGTAGTCTGGACCGGCGCGTTCTTCATTTGGCAATCGACCGGCTTTACGCAAGCCATGCGCTATCAGCTTCCCATTTACCCAACACTGGCATTGATGGCGTCGTGGGGGCTATGGGAAGCCTGGGACCTCGCTAAGCGGGTTGCCCGGAGATGGCGAAGGATCGTTCAGGTTGCGGTGGCCGTTGTGGGGATTGGTGCGGTACTTCTCACCTTGGCCTGGGCGTTGGCGTTTCAATCCATCTACACCGAGCCATTCACCCGAGCTGCAGCTTCCCGCTGGATTTACACAAACATACCCGGGATTGTTAATCTTGTCGTAGACGATGGTGGTGAAACAAAACT
>CBDVCG010000420.1:0-2646 GCA_965372425.1 uncultured Anaerolineales bacterium | reverse complement strand
AAGCGTATTCTTGTTCCCTATGTCCACGCGAACCCCGAGGCAGACGACGCGTGGTTTTTACTGAGCTTTATCCCAGATGATCGAGAGTTGAAGATCGATGCTATCTTGCGTGCGCTTAAGATCAATCCAGAAAGCAAACATGCCAGAGCACGTCTCTCTAAACTAAGCCATGTTCCTGCGCTAGACCCAGAAGCCCCTTTTAAACCAACCCCCTCGCCCCATTATGAACAGATGCTCCCTCTCATTGAACAGGAAGAAGCGCCCCGTTCTCAGGCAGATCCAGAACCACAATCCCCTCGCCATTCGGAGGTTGTAGATCAACCCTTTAAAACCACTCCCCCCAGGACGGGAAATTCATTCGCTCCGTTTCTCATGGTGGGCGTCGTTCTGCTTTGCCTGATTTTCATCGGAGGCGGGATTATAGGTTATCCGGCGCTCCGCAAGGCGCAGATATCCGCTGAAAAAACACAAGCCGCCAAACGTGTAGAGGCCATCGCATTGACTATGAGAGAGGGAACCGCCACACTGCCCTCGGTTTGGACACCCACGCCAACGGCAACGATCACGCGTATACCCTCACCCACCTCTCCCAGCACCGGTACGCCAACACCCGATCTGATCGGACCAAGTTCATCTGAGCTTGAAGAAATGAAAGCTATTCAGATCGAAGTTGCTGACATGCGCGGTTTGAGCATCGTACGAGACGTTGATTCCTTTGTCATCGGACGCGGCGGTGCAAGACCTATCCTGGAGACAATGTTCTACGCAAGCGGTGGTACCGAGGAGGAAGTCGAAGACGAAAAAAGAGCGCTCATCGCCCTCGGAATGGTCAAGCCCACCTATAATCTTTTTGATAGCATCTTGAACAATATAGCCGACGGCATAGGGGGTTTCTACGATGCCGAAATTCAACGAATTTAAGTGCTCGGCTTGAGCTTCGGTTAGATTGAACACTATATATACTCACATGAATACGACCACGCTCTTGTCGATCAGCACTACGCTCTTGGCGATCTAGGTGTATATCCAATTTGCACTCGTAACTCTGATCAATGTCGCGCAATTCAGGCGTTGGTTGAAGGTGATGCTACTCTGCTTATGGATCAATGGTGGAACCAGTATGCAAGCCCACAAGATTACCAGGACATCCTACGTTACAATCCGCCCTGGTATACGCTCCCCGAGCAGTTCCCCCCTCCCTTAGCTGGTCGAGACGGCTATTTCCCCTACTATGAAGGGCTGCTGTTCGTTGAGTATCTTTACGAACGCGGAAATTGGGCAGAAGTCAATAAGGCCTATGAAAATCTTCCATTGAGCAGCGAACAGATCCTCCATCCGGATAAATATATCCAGGGCGAGCAACCTATTGAGGTTGCACCATTCGCTTTAGAAAGTGCGCTGGGTGAAGGTTGGCGAGAAATTTCGGGGACAGTCTGGGAGAATGGGGGACGTATCTCCTCCTCGGCTATGGCGCAGATTACGAGGCGCAGGTCGATGAGTTTACCGCCCTCAAGGCATCCGAGGGCTGGGGTGGAGACACCTACCAGGTCCTTTATCACGACGGGGATGATAGTACTGCCCTGGCTGCGCATTGGATCTGGGATACCCCAACCGATGCAAGCATCTTTTACGATGCTATATCCGAGTATTTGAACAGGCGTCTCCGTGGGTCAGATATCGACCGTCGTGATGGGGATTGCTGGGAAGCAAACAACCAGGCAACCTGCATATTCAAGCAAAGCCGTGGTGTATTGTGGCTCTTCGCCCCTAATCAAACCATTCTCAACACGATGCTCGCTGAATTCCCCAATTTCCCATAGGGATTCTTTAAACTCGATTAGCGTGTCGGCTGTATGCGCAGGTTAGGTGATTTGAAGCTATTCACGCGATGTCCATAAGCTCATCCTGGCTGAAGGTATCGAGCTGCAACCTCCTACAACGAGTTAAGGATTGGAACAATCACAAGTAGATCGTAGCCAGCATGGAAGAGAACAGGGCCTATCAAACCGTCGGTCTTGAACATCGAAAATGCCCCAACAATACCCAGTCCGAAAACCACTAAACCGAAAACTAGACCCCCACCCGGGAAATCATAGGTGGTATTAACATGCGAAGCTCCAAAGACCAATGCTGTGACAATAATTGCAGCACCCCTCCCTATTATCGTTCCATACTTCCTCAAGAAAATTGCCCTGAACCATAGTTCTTCCATGATCGCGTTCGCAAAAATGAATAACAGCAACCAAGGGACTGCAGTGAGGAGTGATGAGAGGAATTCACTTGAATTTGAACCCATTGCAAGAGCAATCAGTGCAAAGACAGCAAAAGCTACCAGCCCAAAAGTGAGCCCTTGTCTCAGCCTTCCCTTGCTGATGAAGATGGACTTTAGATCTTCCTTCGCAATCAGAGTCAGTACAACGATGACAGGAACAACATGCAAGAATTGCGAGAGTTTATCAATGGCGATTTCCTGCATAGGAGTTGAAGCGCCGAGTTGGAGGTTCAGAACCCCTGTGCTAAGAAAAAGCAATGCGGTCGATGCGATGAACAGCGAATATGTGGGTGGCCAGAAGTGCGAAAGTGATTTGCTTCTCTTGAGGGCGACTGAGAAGAAAAGGAAGAATAATGCGAGAATAACGTAATAGG
>CBDVCG010000419.1:0-2648 GCA_965372425.1 uncultured Anaerolineales bacterium | reverse complement strand
GAAGATGTTACGCTTCAGGTGAAGGTGGTTTATCCGTTGGACATCCTGCCCGATCAACCTCCCCGAGTTCTGGCGCGCCGCTGTTCAAAAGGCATGGATTGCAACCAGTTGGAACGCCCCTCTTGTGTGTGGGCAGGTACAAACCCTGGTTATGATCCGTTTTAGGTAAGCGACGACGTTCTTCAAGGAAACGACCGTTAAGTGCCCGTTGAACCACACGGGCATTTTTACTTCAATCAGGGCGATATCACGTTAAGTTCCTTCCCCACTCGTTTGAAGGCGTCCAACCCAGAGTCGAGATCATCTCGCTCGTGGGCGGCGGATATCATCACACGAAGTCGTGCCTTGCCTCGCGGGACTGTGGGAAAACCCAGCGCCATGGCGAACACGCCTTCCTCGAAGAGACGACGGCTGAATTCCTGGGCTCGTGGAGCTTCGCCGAGCATGACGGGGGTGATGGGCGTCGTGCTCTCCCCGGTATCGAATCCGAGCGCACCCATTTCTTGCTTGAAATAGCGGGTGTTTTCCCAGAGCCGGTCCACGAGTTCTGTGGACTCCTCGAGGATGTCGATGGCTGCAATACAGGCGGCAACATCTGGGACAGTCATCGCCGAAGAGAACAAAAACGGACGTCCACGCTGTCGCAGCCAGTCCACAATGAGTTGCCTGCCGGCCACCAATCCGCCGACGACGCCAAAAGCTTTTGATAATGTCCCCATTTCGACATCTACCTTGCCGTGGAGATTAAAGTGATCGACGATCCCGCGACCACCCTCCCCTAGCACACCCTCACCATGTGCGTCATCAACCATAAGTAGATGCCCGTATGACGAAGCTACCTCATAGATCCGATCAAGGGGTGCGACATCACCGTCCATGCTGAATACGCCATCAGTGATAATCAATGCGCGGCGGAAACCAGCGTCAGACTGACTCTCGATCTGCTTATGAAGATCTTCCGGGTCAGCATGTGCGTAGCGAATGATGGTTGCTCGTGAGAGCCGGCTTCCGTCAATGATACTGGCATGATTGAGCTCGTCAGAATAAATGACATCCTCTTTGGATACGAGCGCGGGAATGACAGCCAGATTTGCATTAAAACCAGACTGGAAGGTTATCGCAGCTTCGACGCCCTTAAACCCTGCTAGTCTCTTTTCTAGCTCAAGGTGGATGTCCATGGTCCCGGCAATCGTGCGGACCGCTGCAGGACCGACACCACGTGAGTCGATAGCGCTCTTGGCGGCTTCGACGATGCGGGGATGATTTGCCAGCCCCAGATAATTGTTGGAACAGAAATTAAGGACCTCCTTTCCATCGACGACAAGCCAGGCACCCTGCGAAGATCCAAGTGTGCGAATGAAGGTATATAGTCCAGCTTCCTTCAGAGATTCGAGCTCATCTGAGATCCATTGGGTTTTATTGTTTTTTGACATGATTTCCTCGTTATTGTTCAGCAAGTGAAAATCTTCGATTCCGATGTTGCTGATCTCCTCCTAGTCATCCTTTGGAGACCGTGGAGAAAAACCGAACAGGTTGGTGATCAGATTTCCTCGTTCGGACGCGCTTATCGGTGCTGCCGCCTGTTCTTCTAAATCACCTTTCTCACGTGTCCGGAGCCAGGCATCACGTGCCGAGAGCGCTTCATCGATATATTTTACGAGACGCTCGTCGTCCTCGTCTTGGAACATCGTTGTGAGGGCATCCAATTCTTTCATGGTGGCAGCCAAACGGTCTAGAATTTTATCTTTATTGGAGAACCAGCGATGCCCCATTTCTTTGGGGTGCATCTGGGCCAGGCCGGCAGAACTTAGCGCAAACTGCGCTCCCGCCATTCGCTCAAGCTCTCGCCAGCTCGGCGAATGTGCGTTCGTGTTTACGAAGAGCAGCTCGAGTAACTGAGGTAAATCCACGACGGCAGAGATGGCCGCATCATGTTCGTCGATGTCAATAAAAAACGGAGTTGCTCCCAGAACGCCAGCAAGGTTCATCGCCAGCGCAATGGCACCTTCAGTTGAATCTGGAGAGGTGGTGATGGCGCATAATCCCCCCGCGAAGAATTCAGGGGAAGGTGTCAGAGCGCCCATCAGATCTTCCAGGCCCTGGATGCCAACGATGGGCGTAATCCCTACCACGCGGGTATCTTCTTTAAAATATTTTCGCACCAGTGCGCGGGAAGCCGTCTTCACCAACGATGTGTCGAGGACGATGGCATGGTCCGGAAGTTCGTCCGCAACCAACTCGTAAAAATCGGACTGTAATTCGGCGGGCAGCGCCAGGAACACCAGATCCGCGTTTTCTATATTCTTCCACGGTTTCGAGACAGTAACTTCGACTGCGCCAAGTTCAAGCGCATTTTTTGCCGCCTGACGATCCGGATCGAATCCAGTACGGACGACTTCTCCCTTGGTTTCTCCCAATGCAAGCGCGATCGAAGTGCTCGTTTGATTCAAACCAAGGAAATGTACTTCATAGGCCATTTTTACACCTCAGTTCATGCCATCTGCAGTTTGTAGTTTTACCAGGAACATCTCTCTATTATCCCGTGGTTCATCGGTCAGTTTATCTTGATGATGCCGGATGAGATACACGCATAAACCACTGCCGCCTCTCTCATCAACTATCTGCGCGCCCCATTCGGCGTGGTGGTT
>CBDVCG010000418.1:0-2650 GCA_965372425.1 uncultured Anaerolineales bacterium | reverse complement strand
GCAAGGCGCATATTTTAAGATTTCTCAATGCAACATAACGGATGTTATATTTGATTGAAGCGCCCCCAAGTAAGAGACCCAAGCCTCCCGAATGGCACAGGTGTTGGATGAAGAACTTGAAGCTTGGCGCAACCGACCACACCAGAGAGTGGAAGGCGAAAACCTCGACATTTGGGGGGAAGCTGTAATCCAGAAAAAAAGAAGGGTAAAAGTGGCATCAAAAGCACAATTCCCATTTAACCAGTCGTTCGTATGGCAACCCAATGAGGAGGTTATAAAGCGGAGTCGTCTCAAACGGTTCATGGATCGACATGGGCTAGTCACTTTCGAAGAATTAATGGAACGTTCTACCACCGACATTGTGTGGTTCTGGGAAGCCGTGATGGAAGATTTGGGCATCGAGTTCTACGAACCATATACGCAAATTGTAGATTTGTCACAAGGCATTCAATGGCCCAAATGGTGTGTCGATGCCAAGCTCAATATCGTTCACAACTGCCTCGATAAGTGGATAGGAACACTAACCCAGGATCGAATTGCTATTCGCTGGGAGGGAGAGGAAGGCCGTACGCGTCAGATGACATATCGCGAAGTATTCAGCGAAGTCAACCGGTTGGCGTCAGCCTTGCGAGCCGCTGGATTGGGAAAAGGTGATGTCATCGGGCTCTACATGCCAATGGTGCCCGAAATTGCGATTGCTCTATTGGCAATTGCAAAAATCGGCGGCGTCATTCTGCCTCTTTTCTCTGGGTACGGTCCTGGCGCCCTTACTACCAGGCTTGCGGACGCTGAGGCTAAAGCCATATTCACAGCCGATGGACAGTTCAGGCGCGGCAAACCAATACCGATGAAATTAGCCGTTAATGAAGCGTTGGACGATGTTCCATCTGTCCATAAAGTGATCGTCTATCAGCGCATAGAACCCTCCACTTCTCCTGACTCGGGGATCGGTTTGAGCGAAATCGAAGGGATCGATGTACCTATGACGCCTGGGCGCGATGTCTGGTGGGATGATTTCGTAGCCAATCAGCCATCTGAAACCCACACCGAGCGCACCAATGCTGAAGATCTGATCATGATCATCTACACAAGCGGTACCACCGGGCGACCCAAAGGAGCAGTTCATACTCACTGCAGTTTCCCCATCAAAGCCACCCAGGATATGGCTCATTGCTTCGACATCCAAGAATTTGACACCGTGTTCTGGATGACCGACATGGGTTGGATGATGGGTCCGTGGGAAGTATTCGGTACGCTGATACTGGGTGCCAGCATGCTCTTGTATGACGGTGTTCCGACTTACCCCGATGTGGATCGGGTGTGGGAGTTAGTAGAGCGACATAAAGTCACCTGCTTGGGAGTCGCGCCAACCTTTATTCGTGCGATCATGCCTTATGGAGATAAGCCGGTTATGCGCCACGATCTAAGCTCATTACGAATCCTGGGCTCGACCGGAGAGGCGTGGAGCCCAGACCCGTGGAACTGGTTTTTCGAGACGGTTGGAAACAGCCAGGTGCCAATCCTCAACTACTCAGGGGGCACAGAAATCAGCGGGGGCATCCTTTTAAGCAACGTCCTGCAACCGATCAAGCCGTGTTCGTTTTCTAGCCCACCTCCTGGAATGGCTTCCGATGTTGTAGATGAGGCTGGCAATGCGCTGCGGGGCGAGGTTGGAGAATTGGTGATACGTCAACCATGGATTGGGATGACGCGTGGCTTCTGGAAAGATCCGGAACGCTATATTGAAACATATTGGAGCCGCATTCCCGATGTCTGGAATCACGGCGATTTCGCAGCAATTGATGATGATGGCCAATGGTACATACTGGGTCGTTCGGACGATACGATCAAAGTGGCCGGGAAGCGCGTGGGTCCCGCGGAGGTAGAAGGCGTACTTGTCAATCACAGTGCGGTGGCAGAAGCGGCTGCAATTGGCGTACCGGATGAGATCAAAGGTCAGGTGGTGGTCGCGTTCGTAGTTGTTCAACCCGGCACTGAACCGGAGGAGGCCCTACGCAAGGAGCTAGAGACACTAGTGGCGAAGGAGATGGGTAAGCCGTTTGCGCCCAGGGAAGTGCGGTTTGTAAGTGACATTCCTAAAACCCGCAATTCGAAACTCATGCGGCGTGTCATCCGAGCCGCTTATTTAGGTGAACCCCTCGGCGACCTGAGCGCGCTGGCGAATCCAGATACGGTGGCTGAGATACGGGAAGCGGGACGAAGCAAGCGGGGGGGCTAAACTACTTCTAATAGTGAAGAGGCGCTCTTTTTTTAATAATTTTAAGGGTTGTCATGAGGTATCAAAGGCGATGGTGCGATGACGTTTTCGATGTTTTAGGATTTGGCGCGTTGTGCTGCTAGGAATATGAGGTGAGTCCGTCCTATGCAGAGTCGGTCTTAATCCTGGAATCAATTGCAACATCTCGAAGGATCTGCGTGATGACATCCTCGGTAGCCGCTTTGATCTCTTCGCTCAACTCCGCACCCTCGTCGAAGCAGCTCCCCTCAACACCATAAACGATGAGCTCCTCGGGCAACGTGTCTAGGGCGCGAGAAAGTTCGATGGCATCAAGGACGCCGAATGCGTGCGAGGAGGTGTGGAACAATGCGGTCGTGATGGGTTCTTTGTGTGCTTCGATGCGATGGATTT
>CBDVCG010000417.1:0-2672 GCA_965372425.1 uncultured Anaerolineales bacterium | reverse complement strand
TTTCGCTTTCGCTACGAGTTATGCGCACACAACGGGAAAACGCTTGTAGGTTCTCCAACCAATCCTCACGTGCCCGAAATACATTCAATTCATCAACCCCATGCTGTGCTCCTGCCGGATTTGCCCCCTGTTCTCTAAGGACCGCGTCCACGATGTCATAGGGATAGCCTGCATCTAGAAGCAAACGTTCTTGGCGAGTTTTAATAAACTCCAGGCAAGCAACCTTCTGATCCGCCTTCGCTTGAACGGGGAGATACGACGCTGCAGCATCCAATGCATCCATGAGATTGAAGTGAATATCGTGTTTCACTAGGATCTGGATTAAGCCGATGGCGGTCCGCCGCAGCGCAAAAGGATCCTTGGCGCCCGTGGGCTGCATCCCCACCGCGAACAAACCCATAAGCGTATCGAGCCTATCCGAGATCCCGACGCAAATACCCGGGGATGATTCGGGCAGTTTGTCCTGTGCGAAACGCGGCAAGTAGTGCTCAAAAATCGCGGCGCCAACCCCCTCAGGTTCGCCCGCATGCTCTGCATAAATCCGCCCAATTTCTCCTTGCAGGGATGTCATTTCAGTGACCATCCGTGTCGCCAGATCTGCCTTGCATAAGTGCGCCGCACGCAGCGCCGTTTTCGCATCACCCGCACCAAGCCCTAGGGTCTGACTTACTTGGGTCGTAAGCTGCTCGATCCGAGCGACTTTGTCTAACACGCTTCCTAGATCGGATTGGAACGTAATACCTGCTAGTTTAGGGAGGTAATTTTCCAGGGGTTCACCAAGATCCTTCTTAACAAAGTAGTCTGCATCCGCAAATCGTGCTCTGATGACCTGTTCATTCCCATGTACGACACGATCAAGATGATCACGACCGCCATTCCTTACCGCGATGAAATTAGGCAGCAGCTCTCCGCCCTTCTCAACCGGGAAATATCGTTGGTGTTTTTTCATAACCGAGATCAGGACTGGCTTTGGAAGATCGAGGAAGGACTTATCGAAGGCGCCAACCAGTGTCGTAGGTTTTTCAACGAGGTTCGCGACCTCACGGAGCAACCCCGGGACATCCGTAATCTCAGCTTTAAGATCTGTCAGGTGAGCTTCGATTTGTCTTGAAATGACACCCTCGCGGCTCTCAGCAGTAAGCAGAATGCCTGCCGCCTCTATCGTTGAAAAATACTCGGAGGCATGTCTGACTGCGACATGTTCAGGTTCCGAAAATCTCAGCAATCTCGTCACACGACCCGAACGGACGCCGGCATATTCAAAATTGATGACATGCTCCCCGTGAAGGGCAAGGAGCCAGCGAATCGGTCGTGAAAAACTTACCCGGCTTGAATTCCATCGCATCGCCTTTTTAAACTGCAAACCGGCTATCATCTCCGGGATGCGCGCGGCGAGGATCTCAGCAGCGGATAAACCCTTCCTTCGAACTTCGGCAACTATGTAACGGCCTCCGTCGATCTCCTTCGTCTGGAGATCCTCGACTTCTACACCTTTTCCACGTGCGAAACCAAGCGCAGCTTTGGTCGGGTTACCATCCGCATCGTACGCACGGTCTTCCGGGGGTCCGCGCTCGATCACGACTTCTTCTTTCTGCTTATGTTCCAGGGTTGGCACATGGAGGACCAGGCGACGAGGCGTACCCATCACGCGGATCTGATCGTAGGAGAGCCTGCTCTCATTCAGAAGTTCTTGCAGCTTTACCTCGAGTTGTTCGATCGCGTTGTCAAGGTCTTCAGAGGGAAGCTCTTCTGTTCCGATTTCAAGAAGAAATGGCGCCGGTTCATCCGGTGGCGGGATTTCGTCAGATGCCGGCGCTTCCACCCACGGACGTTCCCATCGACCCAGCCAGGGAAATCCTAGCGCTTCCCGTTCTTCCAGGTAGGCATCCGTAACCCGCCGTGCCTGATCGCGCATGCGCGTGAACATGGCCGCTCGCTCGGTTACGCCTATCGCGCCGCGTCCGTCCAACAGGTTGAATACATGCGAACACTTGAGCACATAATCGTGCGCCGGGAAAACAAGACCGGCCTCAATGCAGTTGTTTGCTTCAGCTTCGTACTCGTCATACATCGTCTGAAGGCGCTCGATATCTGAGACCTCGAAGATATAGCGGCTGTGTTCTACCTCCGGTGTATACAGCATCTCACCGTAGGTAACCTGATCGTTCCAGCGCAAGTCCATGAAACTATCTACAGATTGAAGCACGAGAAGAATTCGTTCCAAGCCATAGGTAATCTCAACAGACACTGGATCCAGGCTCTTTCCCCCAGCTTGCTGGAAGTAGGTGAACTGCGTGATTTCCTGCCCGTCTAACCACACTTCCCAGCCAAGACCCCACGCGCCGAGAGCCGGCTGCTCCCAGTTATCCTCTACAAAGCGGATATCGTGTTTCAAGGGATCGATTCCCAGAGCCACGAGCGAATCCAGGAAGCGCTCTTGTGGATCACCTGGATCGGGCTTGAGAATAACCTGGAACTGATAATAATGTCCCCAGCGATTTGGATTTTCACCGTAACGGCTATCGGCAGGTCGAATGGAAGGCTCAACGTAGGCGACCCACCAATCCTCGGGTCCCAACACCCGCAAGTAGGTGCCCGGGTTCATCGTCCCGGCGCCGACTTCCGTATGATGGGGCTGCCATAAGATACACCCTTGATCTGCCCAGAATTTC
>CBDVCG010000416.1:0-2681 GCA_965372425.1 uncultured Anaerolineales bacterium | reverse complement strand
AGTTCCATTAATTCTCCTCGGCACTCGTATATTTTGTGCCGGACACAAGCATAGGCGTATTGGACTCTCAAGACCTATCAGATATCTCTCATCCGGTATCAACTCGGGCGAGAATGTGGGAAGCAGCCGTGGCGCCTGTGCCCCCCAGGCATTGCACCAGTGCGATTTTGGCATCGTGGATCTGATTCTCACCAGCTCGTCCTTGAAGTTGGAGTGTGGCCTCACCCGCCTGGTACAAGCCGGTGGCACCGCCGGTATCGCCGCGTGCTTTTGAACCCCCGAATGTACATATCGGGATGGAGCCCGTGCGCGTGATTTGATCATCCAGCGCAAGCTTCCAGCCCTCTCCTTTCTTCGCAAATCCCCCAGCTTCCAGGGAAAGCACGGCATAGATTGAGAAGATGTCGTGGAGCTCGAACAGATCAATGTCCGCGGTTGAGTACCCAGAGAAGCGATAGACCTCATCTAAGGAGTGTTTGGAGGCCTCAATGACGAGCGGATCTTTGCGGTCATGGATGGCTACTGCGTCGATGGAGGTGGAAGAGGCTGCAATCCGGATGGACGGGTGTGGCAGTTTCCCGGGTAGTACGTCTTCACGGGCAAGGATTACGGCGGCTGCGCCGTCAGCCAATGGAGCTACATCGAACATGTTGATGGGATCGCTCACGATCCCTGCCTTGGCGTATGTATCAGGCTTTATTGCACGTCGAAACATGGCGTTTGAATTGGTGACAGCGTTGGCATGAGCGGTGATGCTAAACCCCGCGAAGGCGTCCCGCGGTACATCGTATTCGAATAGATAGCGCCTCATCAGCATCGCCGCCTGCGCTGTTGGCGTCACACCATGTACTGACTCATAGTCGGCGTCACTGCTGGTCATCTGTGCGGCCAGCACCTCGCTGCTCACGCGATCGGTGACCTTCTCTACTCCAACGACGATTGCCGTGCTCACGAGACCGGACGATAAAGCCAGATAGGCTTGTCGCAAGGCGAGTCCTCCGGAAGCGCCACCAGCTTCAATCGCCATGGCTTCGATCCCCCTCATACCGGCAAAATCGGCCAGAAGAGCTCCCAGTTGGGACTGTCTCGAAAGCGTGGGCGCAAGCATGTTGCCGATATACATGGCCTGAGGCTTAAGCCCGCCCGCATCCGTCATCGCGCTGACGATGGCTTCCAGGGCGAGCTCGCGAAGAGATTTTTCCCAATGCTCGCCGACTGCTGTAAGACCGACTCCTGCGACGATAATATTTACATCTTTATTGGTCATGGATTTTTGGCTCACTTTTGACTTAGCTTTCCGCGATAACGTGCATAGGTCGCATAATCGATCTCGGTGCGGCGGGCGATGTACTCCTCGGTCGTGGGGGCATTAGCTTTCCGGTCCTCGAGTCGCCCCGTGATTTTGAGGCTGATAGCATCCGATCCCGCGCCAGATCCATAGGAAACGATCAGGACCCTGTCCTCCGCCCGGGCAATATCCAGGATTCCCGTGAGACCGATCAACGCAGACCCGGCGTATACGTTTCCAATTCGTGGCGCGAGCAGACCGTGCTCGCACTGCTCAGGGGTAAAACCAAGTGATTTTGCAACCCGTTGGGGGAATTTGGTATTTGGCTGGTGAAATACAGCATATGTGTAATCGCCCGCTGTGGTTCCCAACTCAGACATTAGAGTTTCTGCAGCAGAGGAGATGTGGTTGAAGTATGCCGGTTCCCCGGTGAAGCGTTCTCCATGTTCAGGGTACTTCTCGTCTGCACGTCGCCAAAAATCAGGCGTGTCGGTCGCGAATGAATAAGAGCCCTCGATGATGGCGAGCGCCTCGGTTTCTAGGCCGAGGATAAACGCCGCTCCGCCCGATGCGGCGGTGTACTCCAACGCGTCGCCGGGTCGACCCTGAGCCGTATCCATGCCAATTGCCAGCGCATATTTGGACATCCCGGAGCCCACAAACCCGATCGCGGCCTGTAAGGCTTCAGTTCCTGCCTTACACGCAAACTCCCAATCAGCCGCCAGCGTGTGTGGCGTAGCGCCGATGGCCTCTGCCACAACTGTAGAGGTAGGTTTCACCGAGTATGGGTGCGACTCAGATCCAACCCAGACAGCGCGTATTTCTGCCGGGTCAATCTCCGCTCTCGCGAGCGAGTTTCGAGCCGCTTCGATGGACATCGTGATGACATCCTCGTCCAGACCGGCGACGGCTTTCTCTTTTACCGGTGTGCCGCCTTTACCGCCTTTCCATACTCGGGCAACTTCACTCCCCGGAAGTCTATAGCGAGGGATGTAGGCCCCGTATCCCACGATTCCCACGTTTTTAATGGGTTTGTACAAGATTGATCTGTCTTGCTCACTCATAGATGCCCTTTCAGATAAATTCTCCCAATGCCCAAGATGGTCCTGCGTATGATACCGGACGAGGGTCCAAATTCAATTTGAACCCAGAATTTCTTGGGCTCGTTCTACGCTGATGATGCCTTCTTCGACCATTTGATCTGCAACAACCTGGATCTTCTCTCCCTCCGCGCCTGCTGAGATTGCAACCTGACGAGCGTGAAGAGACATGTGGCCGCGTTGAATTCCTTCGCTTGCCAGAGCTCGCAGGGCAGCAAGATTTTGTGCGAGCCCAACAGAGACAATGATTTCAGCCAGCTCAGAGGCAGAGGTAACATCCAACATTTGGAGAG
>CBDVCG010000415.1:0-2685 GCA_965372425.1 uncultured Anaerolineales bacterium | reverse complement strand
AAAACCGTGCTCTTCTACCCTTAATTACTTTACTGAAAACCGGAAAGGAAAACTGATGGACATCGACAAGGCAAACGCAGAAGCTACGGAACGCATGATGGAAGCTCGTCCGGTCGTCGTCGGGATCGGCAAAGCTATTGACGTGATCCCTGGCATGCACGAAAACCTGCTTTTACATGCTGGACCTCCGATCATCTGGGAGAGAGCTTCCGGGCCGATGCGAGGCGCCATCACGGGCGCATTGATTTTCGAAGGGAGAGCGAAGGACGAAAAAGATGCCCAGAAGCTGGTCGAATCGGGTGAGATAGAACTGGAACCCTGCCACGATCACCAGGCCGTGGGTCCGATGGCTGGCATCATCTGTCCCTCCATGTCCGTGTATATCCTCGAGAATAAGACTCATGGCAACATGTCGTACTCCAATCTTAACGAAGGCTATGGCAAAGTTTTGCGCTATGGCGCATACAGCGACGAGGTGCTTGACCGCCTGAGATGGATGGAAGATGTGATGGCACCCGTGCTTGCGGACGCCATCATCGCAAGTGAGGGAATCGACATTCGTGCCCTGCTCGCCGAAGCGCTGCACATGGGGGATGAGGGTCATAACCGCAACAAGGCTGGCTCGATCATGTTCACGAAAATACTCGCACCCCACATCGTGAGAGCCACCAAGGATCGAGAAGTGGCGGCCGACATCATTCGCACGCTTGGAGACAACGCGCTGAGCGTGCTAAATCCGGTCATGGCTGCCTGTAAAGCGATGGTTGACACGGCACTCGGGATCGATGAGAGCACCATCGTCAGCGTGATGGCTCGCAACGGCACCGATTTCGGCATTCGCATCAGCGGGCTGGGCGACCGCTGGTTTACCGCACCCGTTGCCGTGCCGGTGGGTCTCTATTTCCCGGGATTCACCGAAGATGATGCCAGTGGAGATATCGGTGACAGCACCATTACCGAGACGGCGGGGATTGGCGCATTCGCCATGGCAAGCGCTCCGGCCATCGTGACATTTGTGAGCGGCACACCCAAGGACGCATTGAACGCAACCCTCGAGATGTACGAAATTTGCGCGAGCGAGCACAAGTATTTCACCATGCCTCCCCTCGACTTTCGTGGAACCCCAACCGGAATCGACATTCGCAAGGTGGTTGAAAAAGGGATCACACCCAGGGTGAACACGGGTATCGCTCATAAGGATGCCGGCGTCGGACAGGTCGGGGCTGGATTGGTGCGACCACCTATGGAGATGTTTGAAGAGGCGTTGGTGGCGTTTGCAGAACATTACAACATTTAGAACATCCAAAATAAAAACGCATTAGCACGAGCGAGGAACTCATGACACAAGAAGATGTTATCCGGATGATGACCGCTGCCAATTTGTACGATCTAACCCAGGATTGCAGTATCTTTACACCCCCGTGGCCAGGGGAGAAGTCCCTCGAGGTGCACTTCTTCAAACGAGTGACTGGCGCCTATGGGGGTGGTCAGGGAGCCAATGGTCAGATATTAAATTGGAGCAACACTGTGGGTACTCATCTGGTCGGCGAGCGGGCTTTTCATTCCGCAGGCCGTGCCATCGCAGATATCCCCCTGGAAGAACTCTGCGGTCCTGGTGTGGTCGTGGATCTCTCTGACGCGGTATCGGATTACGGCCTATACACGCCGAAGATGATCACGGACAGGGTCGACGTGCAGGATGGCGACATCCTCATCATCAACACCGGCTATCACCGCTACTCCTGGGATCAGCCGGATGTGAAGAACGACTCCGCTCAGGGAGGAGTCGAATCGAAGGAGTTCGGGTTTCTGGTGCGCCATCCCGGTCCCTCTCCCGATTTCTACCAGTGGGCTCTGGACAAGAAATTGAAGATTATTGGCGTGGATTGCGGCTCTGCTGAACATCCCATGAACACGCCCATCCGCCGGATGCACGCTCGCGAATTTGAGATCGCTGAGGAGAAGCTCCTTAAAGATCATGGGAAATCATGGGACGAGATGTTCCCCCAGGACGAATACTACACGATGACGCACATCACGATGCCCAAAGCACATCTCCTGCTTGCCGAGAGCATCGTGGGTGAGATCGACAAATTGAAGAATACGCGGGCATGGTTCATGTTCATGCCCATACCTTTTATGGAGGTCGAGACCGCGTGGGCGCGCGTGTGCGCGTTGACTCCACCGGGGGGCATGGATGAAGGTGAATTCTTCGAGAAAATGGCGTCAATCGAGATGCTCGACCTCACCATTCCATTCAGCGTGCAGACGCCCCAGTGGTTGAACTACATACCACTGAGCGTCACCTACACAAAGCGCGTCGGAGGCCAATACTTCGGCATGGGCAGGAACGGCTCCATCTGCAACGCCAGCATTCACCTTGCGACCCATATGGATGGCGAGGTGCACTTCTATCCAGGTGGAAGAACCATCGGACAGGTTCCTCTCGAGGAGTGGGTCGGCCCTGGCGTAATTGCTGATATTTCGGATCTGGTAAGCAATTCGAGTGTATACACACCCAAGATGATACAAGACGTCGTCGAGATCAAGAATGGGGACATCCTCATCATTAAAACGGGTTGGAACCGATTCGGTTGGAACAGCCCTGACTCGGATGAGTTCCGCTACATGGTCCAGCATCCCGGTCCCTCCCCGGATTTTTCACAGTGGTGCGTAGATATGCAG
>CBDVCG010000414.1:0-2687 GCA_965372425.1 uncultured Anaerolineales bacterium | reverse complement strand
CATCCATCTGGGATGAACCTTCGGTCGATTTCCTCGAGAAGTTCGATCCAATTTGCTACAAGATCCCCTCAGCGGGGGTTACGGACTTAGACCTCCTTCGGCATGTGAACTCCAAGTGTCGACCGGTGATTCTTTCCACAGGTATGTCCACGACGGAGCAGATCCAAGGTGCGGTGGAAACACAAGACGTGGATTCGCTGCTTATTACGCACGCTACAAGCACGTACCCCTGTGACCCGGACGAGCTCAATCTTCAGATGATCGAAACGTTGAAATCCGCCTACCCTTGCCCGATCGGGTACTCCGGTCACGAAGTCGGTCTGGTTCCGTCCGTGGTCGCGGTGGCACTGGGCGCCTGCTTAATTGAACGACACATCACGCTCGATCGAGCCATGTGGGGAAGTGATCAAGCCGCCTCCGTGGAGCCAGGCGGCTTCAGGAAATTGGTTAAATACATACGCGTAACCGAAGAAGCTTTGGGAGATGGTGTGAAGAAGGTCTACGAGAGCGAGCTCCCCTCGCTTCAACGGCTCCGTCGCGTCCATTCATAACACAGAGAATCTCTTTGAAGCCGCATGCTGTTGTAGACCGGCTGCAGGATTACTGCATCAAGCGGGAGATCCGCCAGGCAATCCAGCGGTTCGAGGACGAGCTGGATGCAGCCGGTCTGCAGACGGCCCAACGCAAAGCCCCCATCGCATTCTTTAATGCCTCCACTCGGATACATCGCCTGAGCTTGAATGGAGCGTTTTCGCTGCTCGCCTCGTGGGCTCTTCGAACGGCGAACGAACCCGTGCAGTATATCGTCTGCAGCGAAGGCATGACGCAGTGCATCCTTGGCACGCAGAAAGATCGACCGGAGCAACCACCGCCATGCCATCGGTGCGTTGATTTCAGCGATCAGCTCTTCCCAAGTGCGCTTGTACATTCTCTTCAACTCGACTCAAGCTTGGTGACAAGGACGGCGAAGCTGCTGGAAGGGGAATCGGTCCAAAACATGCTGGAGTGGGAATACAATGGCGCGCCGCTGGGTCAGCTATGTCTGCCGGGCGTTCGTTGGGTACTGCGCAGACATCATTTGCCTGACGACGAAGATATCCGCAGGCTCGTCATCCACTATCTTTCGTCATCGGTAAGTTTGTACCACCGATTTGTCCAGTACTTTAATGAGCAAAAGCCAGGGGCGTTGGTCGTCTTCAACGGTATCTTTTTTCCCGAGGCGATCGCCAGATGGGCAGCTCGTTCGATGGATATTCCCACCGTGACCCACGAAGTGGGCTTGCGTCCAATATCGGCTTTTTTTTCACACCATGAGGCTACCTTCCGACAACTACATCTACCCGCACTGTACCACTTGAGCGCGGAACAGGATTTGGAGCTTGATGAATATCTTCAAGCCCGATTTGAGGGTAAATTCTCGATGGCGGGCGTCCAGTTCTGGCCAGAGATGGAACGTCTCCCGGATTCGATAGAAGAAGCGATGGAGTCCCATCGACAAACGGTGACGGTTTTTTCGAATGTCATCTTTGATACAAGTCAGGTTCATGCGAATTCGCTGTTCAGCCACATGTTTGAGTGGTTGGAGGCGATGGAGGATGTGTTCAAGACCCATCCAGACACGTTGTTTGTGATTCGCGCTCACCCGGATGAGGATCGTCCCGGGAAGAGCAGCGAAGAGGATGTCGCTTCCTGGGTTTTGAAAAGTCGAGTTGAGGATGCGCCGAATGTCATCTTCATCTCACCTGCAGAACGTATCAGCTCTTACGAATTAATTCGCCGTTCGAAATTCGTCATGATTTACAATTCATCCATAGGATTGGAAGCTGCGATCATGGGCGCGCCCGTGCTTGCTGCAGCTCGCTCACGCTTTACGCATGAGGCTACGGTTTTCTATCCCGATTCACAGCAAGAATACATGGTCTCCCTGCAAACTCTTTTAGATCAAGAAGTGATTGATGTGCCCGCATCCTTCGCTGAAACCGCAAGAAAGCTGATGTACTATGAACTGTTCCAGGGGTCGCTGGACTTGTCTCAATTCCTGGAAGAGGACCCGACCATGCAGGGCATGGTGAAGTTTAAATCGCTGAGGTTGGATGGAATTATGGAGAATCCCGCGCTGTGCGTGATTCGAGAGGGGATTCTGCACGGAGAGCCATTCATATTGGATTGAAGAATTTGTGTCATGGCTTCATCGTGCTCGTGTCTACTGATTAGGTATTGTTGAACGAGTTGGACAAGCTTAACCATTAGTTTGAGCGCTATGGCTGCATGGAAGTGGACGACGGGGTTGTGATATGCCTGAATGCACGGTGATTATCAGGGCGTACAACGAAGAGGAACATATTGGGCGTCTGCTCAGTGGATTGCTCCAGCAAACTGTCCGTGATGTCGAAATCATCGTGGTTGATTCCGGTTCAACGGATGCCACGTTGTCGATCGTCTCGCGTTTCCCAGTAAAAATCATCCGAATAAATCCGGAACAATTCACGTTTGGTCGATCCCTGAACTATGGATGCGCCGCAGCTGCGTCGCCATTCCTTGTATTCGCGAGCGCGCACGTATACCCTGTCTATCCGGATTGGCTCGGCCAAATAATCAAGGGATTTGATGACCCCGCAGTAGCCCTCGTATATGGCAAACAAAGGGGGAATCGACGTACGCGGTTTAGTGAACAGCAGCAGTTCGCA